>CANRZQ010000018.1 GCA_947644475.1 uncultured Muribaculaceae bacterium | reverse complement strand
AACTGACACGAAGAATCGGCATAGAGGCGGGGCTTGGCGTCAACCTCGTTTCCGGGCTGCTTGGCGATATCGACGGCGATCTTTTCGTCACGGCTGTTCCGGCAGGGAGTGCAGGGCCGTTGCGGCTCTTTTCCCCCGACACCTGGCAGATAACATCATTGTTTCCGGCCTCGTCATCGTTCCGGCAGTCGTCGCTCCAGGCAGTGGCGTCACGATTCGGCGTCGATGTGCATCTTGCCCCCGACAGCATGGTGCTTGTATCGAATGAAGGCGGCGACCCCGATGAAATTTTGGAGCGCATAGTCTACGAAGATGTCGATGAAGACACTAAGGCCATTGTCAGGGCCGAAGTGCCATATAATTCGAGCATGCAAAGGGCCCTGCGCCTTAGCCACGGATTTGATGCCGAACTGTGCGTCACTTCCGGCGAGATGTATTTCTCGCTGTCGATGCGCGGAGGAAACGGCTATATTTTCCCATGGATTTTGGAAACTGCGGCAAGCATATGACAATTAATGAAATACGTCTGCACGGCGTTCTGCCCGATGTTTTCGTCGGCGACAGCAGGGATAAGGGCGACATATGGCTCGCCGATATGGCCTTCCGCCGCGGAAAGTTCTATCTCGTAGAGGCCGAGTCCGGAGCCGGCAAATCGTCGCTGTGCTCGTTTATCTACGGCAACCGCAGCGACTATCAGGGCAAAATATCTTTCGACGGCCGGGACATACGTTCGCTGTCGGTATCCGAATGGTGTGCCGTGCGCAGCCGCAGCATAGCCCTTCTGCCTCAGGAAATGCGTATATTTCCCGAACTTACGGCACGTGAGAATGTGGAGATAAAAAACAATCTCACAGGCTGCTGCTCGCGGGCCCGCATCGAGGAAATGTTCGGGCTGCTGGGCATTGCCGACCGTATCGACACCCCCGCGGGCCGCCTTTCCGTGGGGCAGCAGCAGCGTGTGGCCATAATCCGCACACTTTGCCAGCCTGCCGACTTTATAGTGCTCGATGAGCCGGTGAGCCATCTTGATGAGCGGAACAATGCCGTGGCGGCAAGACTTATAGAGGAGCACGCACGGGCTCTCGGCGCCGCCGTGATTTCCACTTCTGTGGGAAATCATCTTGCCGTGCAATATGATTCGGTGCTGAAACTATCTGCAAAATCATGATACGGAGACTTCTAAGGAAAAACATAAGCATAGCCCAGATTGCCGGTTATGCGCTTGCCAATCTGCTCGGCCTTGCCATTGTGATGACGGCAGTGCGGTTCTACGCCGATGTGTCGGAAACGATTTCGGCAGATGCCGGGGGCAATTCGGGGCTTATCCCGGCCGACTATCTTGTGGTGTCGAAGCCGGTGTCGCTGCTCAACACTATCGGCGCGCGCAGTTCCGGTTTCTCCGACGAGGAAATTGCCGGCTTGCGCAGCCAGCCGTGGGCCGCAGCTGTGGGGGCTTTCGAGGCTGCCGATTTCAATGTGTCGGCGTCGATCGACTTTCAAGGCCGAGGGATGCACACATTCTTGTTTCTCGAAGCAATTCCCGATGAGTTTATCGACGTAGATTCACGCAACTGGTCATTCAATCCCGATGCTCCGGGTGAGGTGCCGATAATTATCCCCAAAGACTATCTCGCCCTTTATAACTTCGGGTTTGCCGCCGGGCGCGGACTTCCGCAACTTAGCGAGTCGACAATTTCGTCGGTTCCACTCATGCTCACCGCCTCCGGAGCCGGACGCAGCGATTCGTTCAGGGCACGTATAGTCGGGTTTTCATCGAGGCTCAACACAATAGCGGTGCCGTCGGATTTCATCGCCTGGGCCAACGCCCGCTATGGGTCGGGCGCAGCCGGGAAGCCGTCGCGCCTTATTTTGAAAGTCGACAATCCCGGCGACCCGGCCATCGCGTCGTATCTGCGGCAGTGCGGCTATGAGACCGCCTCCGACCGTCTCGACCGTGGCCGTGCCGGATATTTGCTTACGGTGTTTACCGTGGTGGTATGCTCGGTGGGTGCCGTGATATGCCTGCTGTCGTTTTTTATCCTTATGCTTGCCGTTACGTTGCTTATGCAGAAATCACGGACGACACTGCATTGGCTCATGCTTCTGGGATATGCCCCGGCGAAGGTGGCACGCAGTTATTACAGGCTTGTGGGCGTGGTAAACGGCGGTGTGTTTGTCGTTGCGGCATTGTGCATGGCGGGCGCGTCGTCGCTATGGACGGGGGCATTGCCCGGTAAGGCCGGAGCGTGGCCTGTATTGGCGTCGCTTGGCGCGGGGCTGTGCCTGACGGCAATAATCACCCTCGTAAATTTTTATGTGATACGCCGCTATTTGCACCGCCTTTTCTAAATTATTCCGGAAGCATTATTACCGTGACGCGCACTGGGGCATCGACAAGGGCACGGGCAAGGTCGCGGAGGGCATCGGCCGTGAGGAATGCAGTGGCAGGTATACGGTCCTGGCGGTGGGTGTCGTGGTAAAGGGCCTGATGCGTGAGCACTTCCATGGGATAATGCTGCTGCAATGAAGATATATATTCATTGTTGAGCTGGTAGTCGGCCACCTGCCTGAACAGTTCAGGGTCGACGCCGTTGCGTGCAATGCCCTCGATTGTGGCCATGGCTTCGGCGACAAGGCCGTCGACAAGCGACGAGTCGGTGTCGAATCGGATTTGTAGGGAATGAAATCCGTCGAGTTCGCTCGAAGTGTGGTCCACAGCCGCGCCGTATGTGCCTCCTGCATCGGTTCGCAGCCGTTGCAGATATATTTTCTCAAGCACGGAAGCCAAAGCCTGCATTGCCATTTCATCCACTATCGAGTAGGGGCGGTGAATCTCGAAGGCGATATAGGCCTTTGTCACCGGCGATACCATAGGGCGGCGGAAGCGAATGTCGCGCTTGCCGCTGCGGGCCAGGCGCGGCACCACGCGGTGGGGCTTTTCTTCTGTTGGGGTAGTCGGCAGCGAGCCGAGATATGTGGCAAGCAGCGGGGCGATTGAGTCGGGCGTGAAATTGCCGGTGATGATATATTGCCAGTCGGCGGGGTTGGCTATCTGCTGAGAATAGAGGCGCAGGCCGTGGTCGTAGTCGAGGGTGTCGAGGTCGGCGCGGTTGATACGCCGAAGGTATGGATGGGCGGGGCCGTAGAGGGCTGTGCGGATAGAGTCGGAGAAGGCGGCTTCGGGGTCGTCGGCGCGGTCGTCGAACGATGCTTTCAGGTTGTGAAGCCACAGGGCGAAAATATCAGGGTCGCGTCGCACTCCCCGCATTTTAAGATTTACAAGTTGGAGCAGTTGCTCGATTTCGTCTATGCCCGATTCTCCTTCGATCATCGCGGCATAAGGGGTAAAAGTCGACGACAGGTTTATTTTCGTGTGGCTGAACTTTTTGTTGAGGTCGCGTGATGAAAAAGAGCCTATGCCTCCTATGTCGGCAAGGTTGTCGGCATAAAAGGCGTCGACGTATCCGCTGTCGGCCAGCACCGACATGCCGCCGCGGCGCACGGCGCGGAAGTCGACCTGGTCGGCGAGCACCGACGAGCGGCAGGCCGTGACGCGTATTCCGTTGTCGAGCACATAGTGGCGCGCGTCGAAAATGGAATCTGAGAAAGAGGCTATGATTCTCCCCGGCGCGGGTATGCTGTCGAGAAGCGGACGCAAGAATGCGCCGTCGAGTTCGAGCGCATCGACCGCAGTGTTGGCCCATACAGAATCGATAATCTGGCGCAGTCGCAGGCTGTCGGGGGCAGGATATTGTGCCGACGGTCTTTCGGTGAGCACTGCCACAAGATTTTCAGGCCGTATTGTCCGGCGCAGGAATGAGCCTGCGGCAGCGGGCGTTACCGTGTCGGCAAACGACAGCATCATCGATTTGAGCACATCGGCCGCAGGCACGGCGTTGCGCGTGGTGGCCAGTTCGCTTATGCGGGCGAAACGCTCGTCGTTGTTCTCCTCATCATAAATCACGGGAAGGCGGCCGGCGAGCGAGCGCATCGATTGCAGGGCATGGTCCATTTCCTGACGGCTTACGCCGTGCTCTGCCGCGCGCTTGGCCTCGGACGTAAGCCGTGCGAGCATCTCGTCGCGCCGCGCGAAATCATAGAGGGCAAACATACGGAAGGCGTCGCGGCTGTCGGCGAGGTAATATTGCCCGAGTTCGGCCTTGCTGTAAGAGAACGGTGAATTTGGCGAATTGGCTATTTCCGACAGGCGGTTGTTGATTATTATCTGCGCGAGTTGTCCCGTGAAACTGTCGTTGAAATACTCCACGGTGTTGCGTCGGTCGCGCGGCGGGATGGGTATCGGAAACCAGAAGTCGAGTTGCGAGCCGGGAAATTCCGCATCGGTTATCACGGCAGTCTGCATTTCTGCGAATTGCCCGACGCCGTACCATTGACGCTCGGAGGGATTTTTTGCCGGTTTCACGTCCGACCATATTTTCCGTATTTTTTTCTCAATGTCGCGCGGGTCAATGTATCCGATTACAAAGATAGTCTGGTTCTGCGGCTGATACCATTTCCGGTAAAAGGCCCGCAGGCTGTCGGGGCTGAATCCTGCTATCACGTCGGGGGGCCCTATGGGCATACGGTGGGAATAGCGCGACGAAGGGCCGAACAGCGCCGGCAGCATGCGGGTGACTATGCGTTCGGCGGCGCCGTTGCCTTGCTCCCATTCGCGGAGTATGATGTTGCGCTCGGAGGCTATGGCCTCGTCGGTGAGCGTAAGGGCACCGGCTATGTCTTTGAGCATAAGCAGGCATGTGTCGGCCATGGCCTCTGAATCGAGTGCGTCGACCGACGAGATGTTGAACACGGTGAAATCGTGTGAGGTGTAGGCGTTGATGTCGTAGCCGAATTTTATATTGTGGCGTTCAAGAGTATTGATAAGGCTCTTTCCGGGGAAATGATTCGAGCCGTTGAAGGCCATGTGCTCCGTGAAGTGAGAGAATCCCCGCTCGCTTTCCTCCTCTACCGTGGAGCCAGTGGCCTGCACAAGATAGAAATTAATCTTGTAGGCCGGACGCAGGCAGCGTTCGATGTGATATGTGAGACCGCACGGCAGGGTGCCCGATACGATATTGGGGTCGTTTTCAACAGTCTCGGCCTTAGCCAGAATAGGCGAGCAGACAATCAATAGGGCTAATAGCCGTATAATCAGTTTTGCAGTCATAATACAAGACGCATCAAAGATGCAGGGGTAGGTTCGGGGGTTAGAATCCAGTCGGGAAGCAGGGCCACGGAAGTGAATCCGGCCGAGCGGAAAAGAGCCATGGACGCCGTATTGTCATTGCCGACAATGGCATATAGCTGGTAAAGGCCGAGATTTCGGCGGCAATATTCAGCGAGCAGCCGCAGGGCTTTTCTGCCTATCCCGCGATGGCGGAAGTCGGAGTCGATGACGATGCCCACCTGAGCGCGGCGGTTGCGGCAGTCATAATCGGTGATGTCGACGGCACCGGCTGCTGTGCGCATGCCGTCGTCGCTGATGAGGGTGACAATCATGCGGAGTTGGCCGTCGCGGCAGATATCGCTTCCTCCCTGCCGGGCATATTCCCAAAGCATTTGCCGCGTCACCGATGCCGCGCCGAAAGTCACGCGGCGCGTTGCCGGGTCGGTCTCCCAGCGGTACATGGCATCCACATCGTCGGGGCGCACCCCCCGCAGCGCAATTCTCATAAGTGCATTGGTTTATAAGTATTTCTGATTTAATAACATTGAAATCACAGTGTAGGGACGCACGGCCCGTGCGTCCGCGAAAGAACTTTTAGCACAATAAATTATCAGCAACGGACGCACGAACCGTGCGTCCCTACATTAATGGCGCTAACTCTCCCCTATGACATACTTATTTGTAATAGAAACGGTGGTTTCCGAAACGGCGGTTTCTATTGCAAAGATAGATTTTTATTATGAATTATACAACATCCGTGATGCGTGGTCATAAAAAAAGTGTTATCTAAGCGTCGGAACGCAAAGATAACACTTTTGACAAAAAACTATGGTATATCTTTCTCTAATTTTCGTTAAGGAAACTTTTATATGCTTTGTAAGCCTCTTGTGAGCCGGGGTGGCCGATGGGGTAGGCGGAGCCGGGGGTGTCCCAGATGCCGCACACGGCAAACGAGATGATGCGCGACACACCGCCTTGGGTGGCTACGTTGAGCTGCTCGCGCACGCGGTTGAAGGGTGCGGGGATGAGGGCCGAGTTACGCGAGTTTGGCTCTTTCTCCCAGGTGAATGACTCGCAGTTGGCCCAGATGTCGATGCCGCTGCCTTCGTGGATGTCGCGGAGGCGGCGCCAGTTGGTGCGCAGGCTTTGAAGGGGATTTTCCTCACGTTCGCAGCCCACTTCGTCCTGGTATGCGATGATGTCGACTTTAAGGCCGCGGATGCGCGAGGCGTAGTCGGGATGGTCGAAATTGGAATTGAATATGCCATAAGGAGAAATCAGGATTTTTGCGCCGGGTGTGAGCGAGCGGGCGTGTTCGGCAAGCTGGTTCACGGCGTCGACGGCGTATTCCGACAGCACAGGGCCGAGGCAATCTTCCACGGGAAGATACCAGCCGTAGAGTGCCGGATGGATGCCGTAGATTGAGGCGAGTTCGTCCATCATTTTTATCTGACGCTCTTTTGTCTTGCGATTGCGCAGGTTGTCGTCCTGATTGTTGGCCCATCCGCTGCTCATAAACACTTTAAGGCCGCAAGCCTCTGCTGCGTCGAGGATAGCGTCGACGGGCGATGTCTTGTGCTTGTAGGCGCGTTTCATCATTTTCGACGGGTAGAGGGCCTTGTGGTCGTTGGCCACGGCCACAATCACGAGATATTCAAGGCCGAGGTCGGCGAGTTCGTTCACCTTGGCTGTCCAGAGGGCGGGGTCAGTCATGTCGACCGACGAAGGGTTCATGTATTTGTTGCGCTCGTCCTGATAGAAGAGGTTGAGGAACGTGCCGGTGACGGGCAGCGGTTTGGGGTCGGTGATTTCTATCTCGTCGAGGAAGATAAACGGCATGGAGCCGGCGGCCGGATGGCCTTCGGGAAGGGCCGAGTGGCCTGTAACGGTGATTTTGACGTAGCGGGCCTCGGTGCGTTCGAGGTTGACGATGAAGTCGTTGATTGAGCAGCCTTTGCGGTCCTTCACATCTTTCACTTTTTCAAGAAAGACCACTTGGTCGGGACGCGTGAAATTGATGCCGTCGGCCGAAACAGAAACCTCGGCTCCGGTCGGGCCCATAATCCATGCGTCGGGATAGTCGATAGAGCCTACTTTCACTTTCGATACAAAAGTTGGGGCGCCAAGGTCGACTATGGCCGTCACCTTGTCGGTGTTGTAGCCGAGCCACCATCCGGCGGCAAAATTGTCGGTGCCGCGACGTCCGTCGACAAGGATGCCGGAGCCTTCGAATGTGTAGGCAGGGCTGCTCATGCAGTTTTCATATGTTACGGGGCGCAGAGTGGCAAGATTATAGTTGAAAGGAATCGAGATTACGTTGCTTTTGCCGTCGGGACGGATTGCTGCTGCCGAGAGGATGCAGTCGCCGGTGATTTTGACTCCCGAGGCGGGGGCGACGGCAGATGCCTCGGTGGGTTCTGAGCCGTCGAGAGTGTAGTGCACGGGGGCGTTGTCGAGTGATGAGAATGTCACTGTGAACGAGCGGTCTTTTTCCGACGGTGTGACTGTTGAGAAAAGATTGTAGAGATGCTTGCCGTAGTTCCAGCCGCGTTCGCGGTAGATTTTCATCATATTGTCGGCACGGTGGACATATTCATCGTAATTCTTTTCCTTATCGGCCGGAGTCCATTGCACCTCGGCCAGGGCCGACATGCGCGGGAGCACCATATATTCTATGTGGCCGGGGGTGTGGATATACTCGGTCCAGAGATTGGCCTGCACGCCTTTGATGTGCTTGGCCTGGTCGGCGGTAAGGCCCGCCACGGGGTCGAGGTTATACACCTTTTCCACCGGAGTGCATCCGCCAATGGCAAGAGGCTCGTCGGAGGTGTCGTCGGTCTGGTAGAAGTCGAAATAGCAGTGGGTATTGGGTGTCATCACCACATCGTGGCCCATCTGTGCGGCCTTGATGCCGCCTTCCGAGCCGCGCCACGACATAACCCATGCCGAGGGTGCCACCTCGCCGTTGAGAATCTCGTCCCAGCCGATGATAGAGCGGCCTCGCTCGTTGAGATATTTTTCCATGTGGGCCGTAATCCAACTTTGCAGCATGTCCTCGGCAGTGTGCCCCTCGGGAGCGACAAGATGTTCCGTCTTGATTCGGGACTGGCATTTGGGACATGCCGCCCAGCGGTCGCGCGGACACTCGTCGCCGCCGATGTGGATAAGTTTCGACGGGAAGATGTCGATAAGTTCGTCGAACACGCCTTCGAGGAATTCGACGGTCTTGTCGTTGCCGATGCAAAGCACATCCTCGAACACGCCCCAGTCGGGGCATGCCTCATACGGGCCTCCGGTGCAGCCCAGTTCGGGATATGCGGCCAAGGCGGCGAGCATGTGTCCGGGCATGTCGATTTCGGGCACGATGGTGACATGACGCTCGGCGGCATATTTAACGAGGTCGCGCAATTCGTCCTGCGTGTAGAATCCGCCGTAACGGGCATGGTCGTATTCGCCGGAGCCGAGGTAGCCGCGCACGGTGCGGTCGCGCCACGAGCCCACGCTGTTGAGCCGTGGATATTTCTTGCTCTCGAAACGCCAGCCCTGGTCGTCGGTGATATGGAAGTGGAGGGTGTTCATGTTGTGAAGCGCGAGCATGTCGATATACTCTTTCACAAATTCAATGGGAAAGAAATGGCGGCACACGTCGAGGTGCATCCCGCGGTAGGGAAAGCGCGGCTCGTCTTCGATAACCACTGCCGGAAATTCGAGCGGAGCGCCGGACGACGGCACGCCGATGGCTTTGACGAGAGTGTTCATGCCGTAGAAGATGCCGGCGTCGGAGCCGCCCTCGATGGTTATGCCCTTGCTGCCGACGGTGAGCCGGTAGCCCTCGGGCGCAAGTTTCTTGTTGATTTTTTTCTTGATTTTCGCCTCTTTGAGCGAGTTTACCAGGTAAGGGCCTTGGTCGGTCGGGGTAATTTTCGCAGGCAGCGGCGACACAAGATTGTAGTCGGCCGTGTTGAGGGCCATTGCCGACAGGCAAAGCAGGAAAGATGAAATCAGGAATAAGATTTTTTTCATAAATATCGGATGTTGGCTTATGTGCGCCAGAAAATGCGCAGGCGCGTGAATAGCATGGTGATGAGCATTACGGCTGCTGTGAGGAGCACGCCTTGCAGAAATCCCATCCATGCAGATGTGTGGAACACTGAAAGATATTTCACCAGCCCAAGCAGCGAAAGCAGGGGCATGAGCAGAAGGTCGCCGGCCACATATGCTATCATCGGGTTCTGGCCGTTCATCCACAAGAAGGCCGTGGCCTTGCGTTGTTGGAAATAGTCGCATATGATGTGGAAGAACACCAGCGCGAAGGTGGCGAGGCCGCCCGTTGCGAGCAGATACGAGAATGTGGGGCCGTCTTTCTTGATGCCGCCTTCGAAAGATTCGAAGCAAAGCCCGGTAAGGAGCAAGGCTGTGCCAAACAGGATGAGCCGTTGCCACAGCGAGGCATCAGCCGTGGCCGTGCGGCGAGCCACTGCTATCATGACTGCACACAACGCTGCTTCTATGGCTGCGGTGACGAAGCACTCGCGGCTGTATAGGCCGATAAGACAGGTCACGACAATGAGCAATGCTCCCGAGGCCAATATCACGGGCCGAGCCACCGGTTTCTTTGTATCGGCGCCGGAAGCCGATGCCATATGCTCCATGAGCATGTCGCCTGCGGTGCTGCCGGCAAGTATCAGGAACAGGTATTTCAAATAGTCGAAATGGTAGAACCAGGGCAGGGGAGTCCACCAGCGTACAGCCTGCATCCAGCTGCCGTCGACGTCGGCGCTGAGAAAAAGCCCGGCCAGGGCCACCAGCAGCCACATTCGGCGCCATTTGTCGGTCATCGTCGCAAGATACACGATTGAGCCGAAAAATGCCATGTCGGCAAGCAGAAGTATGATTATGTTGGAGGTGTTGAGGTCGAAAGCCTTGCCGCCGGCAAAGTCGCCGAAAACAAGCATTGCCGCGGCTGCGCCGTAGGCCGCTAAGCGTATTCCGTAAGACACAGGTTCCGGCAGATTCCAATTCTTGGGGAAACGCATGAACATGGCAAAGCATAGCCCGAAGGCGAGTATGGCCATCCACCATTCTTTCGGTCCGACAGCATCGGCCTGCATATAGGGGTAGTAATGCTGTATGAAAATGGCAAAGAACGTGAGCATGGCGGCACGAGACACAATCTGCCACGTCATCGACAGCCAAAAGCGGGCGTCGCGTGCAGCGTTTTTCTCAACCTTGCGGCGGAGCGAGAACGGAAAAGCCGCGCCCATGGCGAAAAGAAAGAACGGAAACACGAGGTCGACCCACGTCAGTCCGGCCATTTCCGGCACGAAAGCATGGGACGGCGGCGGTGTCTGCGCATGATACATCCACCCCGGCAGGATGCCGCCGGCCACTGTGGCCGACAGCACCATGGTGAGGATGGCGTAGCCTCGCAGCGCGTCGAGGCTGTGGGCACGCGTGTTCTGTTTTGTTTCGGAAGACATAAGTTTTGGGTTTTAGATGGAGGAACGCAAGCCTCCGGCTTGCGAAATATTTCACATGCCGGAGGCTTGTTTTCTTGCGCTATTGGTTCAAGCCTTTCTCAACTTCGTCCCAGAGGTTCTTGTCGATGATATGCACGATGTCGAACACCATCAGGCCGTCGGAATCCTTGAGATTCTGCGCGATGGTCTGCGAGAGTTTCGAGGGGTTGTCGTAGAATTGGTCTACGAGGATGCCGCCGATGAATTTGTTATTCTTCATAATCTTGCGCAAGTTGGAGCAAGATCCTTCAACGCAGTACCAGAGGCCTTCCTGCGGGCGCGAGTCGGTCTCGTTGAGCACGGCGCGGCCTTCCTTGCCATATTCGTCGGCAGTGATCACTGTGTAATAGTTGCCGGTGACATACATGTCGATAAGGTCGGCGTAGCCGGTGTTTTTATAGCCGGGTGTGGCCCATTTGTAGTCGCGGGCGGGGTCGTATTCGGGCGAGGCGAAGTTTACGCCCACTTCGTAGTACGACGGATACCATGCGCCGGTGTAGGTGTTGAACTCAACCTTGGGGTTGGCGGTCTTGACAGCGCGGCGGGCATCGGCCATGAAGTCGCGTATCACGCCCGAGCGCCATTCGTACCATTGTTTTGCGAGTTTGCCGTCGACGGGCTCGTAGCGGTCGCCTTTCTTTTTCCATGAAAGGATGTCGGTGGGGAATTTCTTTACCTTTTTGCCGATGTGCTTTTCAAAAGCGCGGCGCGACAGGTCGGAGAAATCGGCGGAGATGCCGTCGAAGCGCACACGGTCGAGCATGAGTCCGTCGAGTTCGGGATAGAGAGTCACCAGCTCGGTCATGATGCCGATGATATATTTCTGATATTCGGGATTTACGGGGTTGGTCATGCCGCCGTATTTGTCTTTTTCCTCTGTGATGGGTATGAGGCCGCGTTCGGGGTTGAGCACCACGGAAGCCCATTCGGGATGTTCGGTGTAGACAATGCCGCGGTCGACATAGTTGTGGCCGGCGCAGAACACGTTCATCGAGGCCATGACTTTGATGCCGGCCTCGTGGCCTTTTTTAATCCAATGGCCGAGGAAATCGAAGTCGGGGCGTTGGTGACCGTTCCACTCGCGCATGCGCGGGGCAATCTTGCTGTCGTAGAGCACTTCGCCGGAGATGGGGCGCACGTCGACAACGGCGTGTGTGAATCCGAGTTTGGCTATCTTGTCGACATAGTAGTCGATAGAGTCGGGATTGGAGTATCGGGCGAAATTGCCGGTGGCGTCGATCCACATCAGTTTGGGCTTTTCGGGCTGCTCGGCCACGCTCTTTGCAGGCGCGTCGCCGAAGTAGACGCGGCCGTTGCGGTCGGTGGCGCGCACGGTCACGCGGGCGGTCGGGTCTTTGGGCGTGCAGCGGAAAAGGTGGTCGGTCTTGTTGGGGTAGACCCATTCGTAGACCACGCGTTCGCGGTCGGCGCAAATGTCGAGAGCGAGGGGGTCGTAGCCGTCGTAACGTGTCATCTCGCCCATCACCTTGCCGTTTTCGAGCCATTCCACTTTCCAGGTGCTGTCGTAGTTCCATACGTTGGCTATGATGTCGGCAGGAGCGTCCTTGTCGGCGCTGGCAGGATAGACGCGCAGCTGGTAAGTGTCGGGCTGCCCGGCGCTCTTGTAGAGCCAGTTCACGTCGGTGCCGTCGACATCATAGACGCCGTAGCCCATCGGAGTGCCGTCGGAGCAGATGGGTGCTTTCCACCAAATACCGCAGGCTGCGGCAGTGTTGTGCTCCATGAGCGAGTCGGAGAACACGACATTCTGGTTGTAATGCGTGTGGCCGGAGAGGATGTGGGCGTTGCGGCCTTCGAGCATCTTGTAGAGGCTGCGGGCGTTTACGGTCTCGTCCTGAATGAGAGTGTTGTATTTGAGTTTCGGAGTGGAGGAGGTGGGTATGTGCATCATCACAAAAATAACATTGTCCTCGGGCACATAAGAAAGGTCTTGCTCGAGCCAGCGGAAAGTGCGTTCGTCGATGTAGCCGATATACTGGTAGTCGCGGTTGACGTAGAAGCAGTTGTCGAGCACGATGTAGTGGGCCTTGCCTTTGTTGAAAGAGTAGCAAACGGGGCCAAACTGGTTCTCGAAATTGGTAAACGACTTTTCGAAAGTGCGGCCGCCGTAGGTCATGTCATGATTGCCGATTACACGGTAGATGGGGCGTTTGAAGCCTTTGTTCACCTCGATTGAAGCCGGGTAGAGCCAAGGGCTGTCGCCCACGATGTCGCCAAGGTCGACGGCAAACACATCGCGTCCGGCGCAGTTGTCGGAGGCATATTTGTCCATGTCGGCCATGAGCGGGATGAGTTTGCGGAGGTCGCTTTCAGAGGTCACTTGCGCGTCGGCCTGGGCAAATACCGTGTGGTGGGTGTCGTCGACAGGGTTGCGGCGCAACTTAAAGTCGTAGGAGGCGGCCGGAGCATCCTCGTTGTATACGAGATAGTAGAGCGGGATTGTCACGTCCTTCATGTCTGGAAGCCATCCCGAGGGGGTGGATACGAACACATGGCGCACATCGCGTGTGCCGTCGAGAGTGTAAGAACCGTCGGCTGCTGTTGCCGTGCAGTCGATGCCGTTGGACACCACTGCGCCTGCTATGGGCTTTCCGGCCGTGTCGGTTACGCGGCCTTTGATGTCGGCCGGTTTCTTAGCCTGGGCCGCGCCGAGGGCAAGGGCAATGGCTGCGAGAGTCAATAAATATCTTTTCATCATTTTGTGATAGAATGGTTGGTCGGTGGCGGGAGATTATTTATCGAGAGAGTCGAGATAGTTGTCGATGCCGAGGCGGCATGCGTTCCAGTAGTCGTATTTGCGCACATGGCAGAGGTCGAAGATGAACATGCCTGCCGAACTTGCGTTGATGCAAGCATCGATTACCTTGGGAATGTCTGCGGCACGGTTGCCGTCGACCCAGCCGGTGGAGTTGCCCACGTCGGGGCCGCCGACATAAGGCACGTCTTTGAGATATTTTCCGGCGAGGGTGCAGAAGCCTTGCGACGACCATTCGCCGGTGCCGTAGATGCGGTCGGCCGAGGCATATGCGCCGATGAGCATTATGTCGCAGTGGTCGGCATAGCCGTAGTTGCGGTAGTCGGCATTGGCCCATGATGTGAAGCCGTCGGCGGCAGGATTATAGTCGGGGTGTGCCCAGTTGACGCCGCTTTCGTAGTAGGTCGAGTACCACGCGCCCACATATGCGCCGAATTTAATTTCCGGATTCACGCCGCGCACAGCGTCGCCGGCCTTTACGATGAAGTCGTGGATTGTCTTGGCGCGGAAAGCGAGCCATTGCTTCATGTATTGCTTGCCGTCGGCGAGTTTTGAGCCTCCGGCGGCGATGATGTCTTCCGGATAGTTTGCAAGTGAAACGCCGGCATAGGCTTCGAATTTCTCACGCGAGATGTCGGAGAAGTCGGTTTGGAGGCCCTCGTCGCTGTATCGGCAGCGGTCGAGCAGGATACCGTCGACATCATATGCTGCAATGTCTTTGAGGATGCTGATGATGTAGGCTTGCACATCGTCGTTGGCCGGGTTGAGGAAGCGTGCGCCGTAATCGTCGATAGAGGGGTCGAGGGTGGATTTGAATCCGTCGGCGGTGTTTATCACCGTGGCCCAGCCGGCGCGGTCCTCGTCGCGGTAGAGCATGCCTATTGTGCCCAGGCCGTAGGGGCATTTGTATCCGCCCACAAAGGTGTTGATGGATGCGTAGACGTTAAGGCCGAGTTCGTGGCCATAGTCGATGAAAGTCTGGAGGTAGTCCCACGAGGCGGTGCGGTCGACCCAGGCATATCCTGCCGATGTCCATACATCGAGTTTCTCGAGGCGGTGCGCCGCGGTGGTCTTGTCGAAAAGCACGTCGCCGGTGGTGGGGCGCACATCGACAACAATGTCGGTGAATCCGCACTCCTTCACTTTTTTGAGGTCGGCGAGGATGTTTTCCTTGCTGTTGGCAAAACGCTCAAAATTACCTCCGGCATCGATCCACACGAAGCGGGCCTTCTCCACGGTCTCGGGCGTGTCGGGCTTGGTGTCGGGGGCATCGGGCTCGGGCCAGTACATAACGTCATTATTTTTTTCGCTGCAAGCGGTCGCTAAAATGGCTGTTGCCGCTAATATCAGATGTTTGAGTTTCATTTTTAGTTTGGGAGTTGGGATGTTGGGAAGTTTGGAAGGTTTTGAAGGGCCGCCGCGTAGAAACGCGGGGCACGGTGGCGGTTTGGAATGTCTATCCTTTATACCTTATCCTTTGTCCTTGGAAAAAATCCTTTGTTCTTGGAAAAAATCCTTTGTTCTTGGAAAAAATTCCGGCGGCAGGGCGGAAATGTCGACTGCCGCCGGAATTGAGCGTGAAGTTTAAATTTTATTTGGCAATACAGTCGGCCGACCATCCGCCTACCACGCCTGAGTTGTGGCCGTAGTAGTAGATGTAGAGCGAGTAGCCGTCGGCTGAGGGAGCGATAACGACGTCGCCGGATGCCGTGCCGGCATCACCAGACTGGAACCAGGCGGGGTTGTTGGCGAGAACGAGGTTCGACGGGCCGGTAACGTCGGAGCCGGAGCCGAGGGCCGAGGGGTCGTCGACGTTGTAGAGGTAGAGTTGCGGGCCCATGCCCCAGTGGGGGAAGTGGCTTTCAACGAAGAGGGCGAGATAGTTCACGTTGTTGAACATCTTGCTGTCGAGGCTGTTGGGATTGAGGCCCCAGCCCGATGTGTCGGAGCCGATGGCCACGGGCACTGATCCGTCCTCAAACATCCAGTGGAGTTGCGAGGGCTGGTAGTGGGATTCAAACCAGCCGTTATTGGCCGCAAGCGACGCGGGCACCACGGTGTTGATATTTACGGGAGCGTTGCCCCATGAGATGCCTGTGGCGGAAAAATCGATGGCCTTTACTTCGGTTACGGCACCGTCGATGACACGCATTGTCACGATGTCGCTCGATGAGGTGACGCCGGCGATGCCGCCGCAGGTGAGGGTGATGAGGGCCTCGGTGTCGATATTGCCGATACATTTAATGCGGGCTACCGGCAGAGAGATGGGGTTGGCTACGGAGTGCAGCAGCACGGGAGCGTCGTTTACGGAAGAAGTGCGGTAGATGTTGATGGTCTCGTATCCGCCGGCTTTGTTCACAATCAGCAGATGTCCGCCTTCGTCGTTGGTGATGAGGCCGGGGGTGGCGTTGCCAAGATTGATGGTGCCTTCCTTGGCTCCGGTCACTTTGTTGACGTAGATGGGGGCTGTGCCGTCGCCTGCGCAGATAACGAGGCTTCCACCAACCACACCGAGCGACGGGCCGATGGCCGTGGCATAGTTAGGCATGCCCCAGTTGGAGACGGGGTCGATATTGAAGAGTTGCTCGAGGCTTTGGGCGTTGAAACCCTTGTCGATAGTGGCCGGGCGTTCTTTCACTACGGTGAATTCCTGCGACGAGGTGCCGTTGTGGGCCGTGACGGTGAACTTGAACGGGTCGTTAAAGTTGTGGGGCTGCGAGGGGTCGGGCGACACGGTGGCATGGGGCGATACCTGGATGGTGGCGGTAGCGGCCGAGAGGTCGTCGCCGGAGATGATGGAGATTTTTTTGTTGGCCTTGTCGATAACGCCCACGAGCGAGGGATCGTCGATGGCAAACGAGATCATGTCGCATTTGTCGGATTTGACGCGCTCGCCGGTGATGCAGATGCGTTTCTGCACGCCCTGTGCGTTGGTGAACGTAAACCAGTTTTCCTTGGTGAGGTCGAGGATTGTAAGAGCCGGCTCGAGGAAGCAGTTCTTTTCAAGTTCGGCCTGCACGCGCACCTTTGTCATGTATTCAGCCGTCTCGTTGTCTGATGACTCGGGATAGAAGAACGGTACGGGAATCACGAGGCGTTCGGGCATGTCTTCGCCAATGGAGAGTTTCGCCATTTCCTGGTCGACAAAAGGCCCCGAGGTGAATATAGCCGTGAGCGAGGTTATGGCCTGTCGGTCGGCGGTGGCGGGCACATATTCACGCTCTGCGCACGATGTGGAGAGGATGAGGGCGGCCGCGCCTATGATTGACATTATTTTTTTCATTGTCGTTGTAATGTTGAGATTGTCACTAAGACTTTATGCATTTGTTATTTCCACTCGGGGAATTGGTTTACAGCGGCGTTGTTGTTGATTTCGTCGGCGGGCAACGGGAAGCGGTTGAGTTTGGCCGGATAGTTGCGGTCGCGGTCGTCGACACTTACGTAGTTGTAAACAAACGAGCCGTTGGGCTGCTGGTCGATGCGCAGGCCGTGAACCTGGTAGCCGTTGAGGCCGGTGGGATAGGCCTTCTCGGCATCGCCCCAGCGGCGGAGGTCCCAGTACCAGAAGCCTTCGAAGGCGAGTTCGACCTTGCGTTCCTGGCGGATTGCGTTCCAGAGGGCATCGCCGTTCTTGTCGATGTAGGGCAGGCTTACGCGCGAGCGGATTTTCTTGATGGCGGCGTTGGCTCCTGCGGCGTCGTTGGTGCGGTAGCATGCCTCGGCTTTGTTGAGGAGCACTTCGGCGTAGCGTATGAGGGTGACGGGCTGCGAGGATTTCACGGTGGCGATCACGTCGTGCGACTCGTCGACGAGTTTGCGCATATAGTAGCCGGTGGTGGTGCGTCCTTTGGGGTCCTGCTCGATGTTCCATACGCAGAAGCCATCGGAGCCTCCGACAAATGACTCAATAGTGCGGCCTTTCCATGCGGCTCCGTTATAGAGCACGGAAGCGTGGAAGCGGGGCTCAAGGTCGGCGTAGGGCGGGGTGTCGGTTACATCCGAAGCGTGCCATGCGCTCCAGTCGGGGAAGCCGCCTGTGGCGTATTCGTATGATTCCACCATTTCCTGGGTGGGGGTGCCGTATCCGCCGCCGGCCTGGCCGTGCATGGTGTAGTCGCCGCCGGGAGTGTAATAGTAGTCGAATTCGTGGCAAACGTCCTGGCTGAGGTCGAAAACGTATTGGAGGATTGCCTCGCGGTTGCCGGCGGCGATTTCCTTGCCGTAGGCGTCGGCATAGTTGCCTTCGAGGTCATATCCGAGTTTTTCCACTTCTTCGGCAGCCGATTTCACCACGTCGTAGCGTCCGGCATAGAGCATTGCGCGTGTCATGAAAGCATAAGCCTGGCCTTTGTTGAGGCGACCCGAAGTCTTGGCTGCGGGCTCGAGGTTCTCGGATGCGTATTTGAGGTCCTGGTAGATGAATTCCCAAGCCTCGGCCTCGGTGTTGAGGGCGCGGTTCTCGGTGATGGCGCTGAGGTCTTCATCGTAGATTATCACGTCTTTGTAGCGTTTCACCAGGTCGAAGTACATGTATGCGCGCATGAAGCGGAGTTCGGCTTCGAGGCGTGTTGTCTGCTCGGGAGTGAGCGCGCCGTAGGTGTGGAGGCCATTGAGGGCTTCGTTGACGCGGCGTATCGAGTTGTAGCGTGTGCCCCAGTAGCCGAGGTAGGTGTCGACATATGTTGTGGAGAGCGTGGAGCCGCCGTAGGCGATTTCGCTGGGGATGAAGCAAAGACGGTTGTAGAGGTAAGAGCCATACTTCATCTGGTCGGTGAGGGCGTCGGTCATGCCTGCCAGGCATTGCTGCTCGTTGATGTCGTAAACGAAACTGTAAAGGTAGTTCACGGCAAGTTCGGCAGTATTTATATCTTTCCACACGCCTTTGTCCGACACCTTGTCGGTGGGCGTCATGTCGAGATAGTCGTTGCACGAGGCGAGGCTCAGGGCTGCGCCGGCAATCAATAATCCTGAAATATATTTGTTCATCTTTTAAAATCTGTTAGAAGGTGAGAGTAATGCCGCCCATCACGGTGCGTTGCTGCGGATAGTAGCCGTTGTTGACGCCGGGCGATTCAGGGTCGATGCCTTCGGGGAGGCTGTCGATGGTGAAGAGGTTGGAGCCTTCGACGTAGACGCGGAGGTTCTCGATGCCAACCTTGTTCATCCAGGCTGTGGGGAAGGTGTAGCCGAGCTGTGCTGTTTTCAGGCGGACGTATTTTCCGTCGCGCCACCAGAACGATGAGCTGAGGCCGTTGTCGCCGCCGTGGCCGGTAGCGCCGGCAGTGAGGCGCGGGAATGTGCCGTTGGGGTTGTCGATGGAGTAGGCGTTTTGAACGAGGAAGAGGGGCGAGTTGGCGTTTTCCTTGAAAGTCTGTGTCCAGATGGTGTTGTCGTCGTAGCCGTTGTAATATGTACCGGTGAGCGATACATCGAAGAGCGCGCCGCCAACGAAGCAGGCCGAGAGGTCGAATCCGTTCCATGTGGCGCCGAGGTTGAGGCCGTAGGTGAGTTCGGGGCGGTTGGAGCGGCCGAAGTATCCGCGGTCGTCCCAGTCGATTTTGCCGTCGCCGTTGAGGTCCTTGTATTTGATGTCGCCAACGTTGGGGCGAGTGCCGTACCATGCCGAGTTGTCGATTTCTTCCTCAGAGCGGTAGAGTCCTTCGGCAATCCATCCGGATATCGAGCCGTATGTTGTGCCCACGGCTTTCTGCCATTCCATTGCGTTGGGGGCGTCGGGATATTTCACCCATTTTGTCTTGGAATAGGTGAGGTTTACTCCGGCGGTGAAGTTGAGGGGCTTGTCGCCTACGATCCAGCGGCTGTTGTGGGTGATGAGGATGTCGACGCCATAGGTGTCGAGAGCGTTGTTGTTGGCGTAGGTGGGATAGTATCCGCCCATCGACGAGGGCTTGTTGCCGCTCATGGCAGCGAGGATGTCGTAGGTGTAGTTGTAGAAGCCGTCGACCTCAAAGCCGAGTTTGCCGTTCCAGAGTGTGGCGTCGAAGCCGTAGTTCCACGAGCGGGTCTTGGCCCATGTGAGGTTGGGGTTGGCCACGGCGGAGGTGTAGATGCCGTTGGTGACCATGTTGCCGGCGGTGGAGGGATACACGAGTTTGCCGCCCCATTGCGAGTAGGTGCTCATGTACATGTATTCGGAGATGTTGTCGGAGCCGAGCATACCGAACGACACGCGCAGTTTCAGGTCGTCGAGCCACGAGCGCGCGCCTTCCATGAAGTTTTCTTTCGACATGCGCCAGCCGAGCGATGCAGAGGGGAAGAAGCCCCATTTCTTGCCGTCCATGCCGTTGAATTTGTACGAGCCGTCGT
>CANRZQ010000017.1 GCA_947644475.1 uncultured Muribaculaceae bacterium | reverse complement strand
TCCTCAGTCTCGCCGGGGAATCCGACCATCAGGGTGGTGCGCAGGGTTATGCCGGGCACACGGCGGCGTATCTCGGCGAGGAGCGCGCGAGTCTCGTCGCCGGTGATGTGACGCTGCATGTTGGCGAGCACCGTGTCGTCGATATGCTGGAGGGCAATGTCGAGATATTTGCACACATTGTCGCGTCGGGCCATCACATCGAGCAGGTCCATCGGGAAATCCTTCGGGTAGGCGTAGTGGAGGCGTATCCACTCCACGCCTTCGATGTCGGCGAGGCGGTCGATGAGCCGTGCTATCTCCTGACGGCCATATATGTCTGTGCCATAATAGGAAAGGTCCTGGGCTATAATGTTGAATTCGCGTACGCCGCGCGAGGCCAGGGCTGTCACTTCCTCGGCAATGTCCTCGATTGTGCGCGAGCGGTAGCGTCCGGTGATGAGCGGGATGGCGCAGAAGGCGCAGAAGCGGTTGCACCCTTCGGCTATCTTTATGTATGCGCTGTAAGGCTTTGGCTTTTCCTTCTGGAAGCAACGCTCCCAAGGGTGAGCCTGTGTGGCCGGAGCGGCGATATTGTCATTTGAGCCGGCCTCGAGGTCGCTTACGAGCGAAGTCCAGTCGAATTTGCCGTACCAGCGGTCGACCTCGGGGAGTTCGCCGGGGAGTTCGGCGCGGTAGCGTTCGGAAAGGCATCCCATCACGATAATCTTGCTCACACGGCCGCGCTTTTTCAGTTCGGCCGTTTCAAGTATCGCGTTTATGGATTCTTCTTTTGCATCGCCGATAAATCCGCATGTGTTTATCACGACAATCCCTTTTGGCCGTTCGGGGTCGAATACGGGTGTGTATCCGGCCTCGCGCAGCATGAATGCCACGCGTTCGGCGTCGACAAGGTTTTTTGAACACCCCATGGCTATAATGCTCACCGGGCGTCTGTCAATATTGGAAACCATAATTATATCAGGACGCTCTTACCGCGAGCCGAAAAGCGATTCTACAAACTCTTTCTTGTTGAACACTTGCAGGTCGTTGATGCCCTCGCCAAGGCCGATGTATTTCACCGGAATCTTGAATCGGTCGCTGATGCCTATCACAACGCCGCCTTTGGCAGTGCCGTCGAGTTTGGTAATGGCAAGTTGCGTAACCTGTGTGGCAGCCGAGAACTGGCGGGCCTGCTCGAAAGCGTTCTGGCCTGTGGAGCCGTCGAGCACGAGGAGCACGTCGTTGGGCGCGTCGGGCACGACTTTCGACATCGAACGCTTTATTTTGGTGAGTTCGTCCATCAGTCCCTTCTTGTTGTGGAGGCGTCCGGCAGTGTCGATTATCACCACGTCGACATCGTTGGCCACGGCCGACTGGAGCGTGTCGAAGGCCACGGCGGCGGCGTCGGAGCCGAGTTGCTGCTTTATCACAGGCACATCGGCGCGGCGTCCCCATTCCTCGAGTTGCTCGATGGCGGCGGCGCGGAATGTGTCGGCTGCGCCGAGCATTACTTTCTTGCCGGCCCGGCGGTAATGATAGGCGAGTTTGCCAATGGTAGTGGTCTTGCCCACGCCGTTGACTCCCACTACCATAATTACATACGGCTTTTTGCCGGCGGGCACAGCGAACTCGCCGTCGGCGCCTTCGTCGGCATCGCCTGCGAGCAAGTCGGTTATTTCCTCGCAAAGGAGGGTGTTGAGTTCCTCGGTGTTGACATATTTGTCGCGGGCAACACGTTTCTGGATGCGGTCGATAATCTCGAGGGTGGTTTCCGTGCCCACGTCGGAGGTGATGAAGATTTCTTCGAGTTCGTCGAGGAAATCGTCATCAATAGTGCTTCGGCCTGCTATTGCGCGGCGTATCTTGCTGAAAACGCCTTCCTTGGTCTTTTCAAGACCTTTGTCCAATGTCTCTTTTTTCTCTTTCGAAAAGAGGCTTCTGAAAAAACCCATATATAGTATAATGTAGAGTTAGCAAATTAATCTACAAAATTACTAACAATAATCGGATTAAACGCCGGTTTTTGAAAAAATATTCTTTTCAGCGGAATATTTTTACAGGAAGAGAGGGTTAAAGTCGCGCCAGATGCGCCGGGAGGCATGGCTGTCGAGCATGTCGGACACTTGCCGGAACACATGCAGCGAGCCTATGTATTGCAGGCGCGATGCCACGGTGGGGAACGACGAGATGCTCACCGTGTCGAGATAATGCTTCACGAGTTGGCGGGCACGGTCGGTCTCGCCGTTCTTGCACAGGGCCACGAGGAGCATCACCGACAGGGCGGGCCGGTCGGACATCGGGATTTCAGATTCGGAGAACAGGTCGTAAAGCTGGTCGATGCATTCGGCATACCGGCCGTTGACGAAATAACTCTCGGCCGTGACGGTGGCCGGAAGCCGCAGCCCGGAGTTGCGGTAATAGCAGTCGACCACTTTCTGCGCTTTTCCGGCCATGCCCATTGACGAGAGGAAGTGGACCCACGACACCCATATGGCTTCCGAATTGTCGACTTGCAGGCGATAGAACTGGTCGAGAATCTCGTCTATGCTGTTGTCGGCATCGTCGGCGTCCATCACAATGTCGGGGATAAACGACAGGGCTTCTTCCGGGAAGCGCGTCAGGGCCTCGCGGAGCACCTGCTGGGCGCGGCGGCGGTTGCCGGCATGGCGGTGGAGCGATGCTACGAAGCGGTAAGGCTCGGAATTGTCGGGCGCGAGCGCGAGGGCTTTCTCGGCTGTGGGTATAATTTGCTCGAGGGGGCGTTCGGCCTGGAGGTCGCAAGACGCTTTCACGAAATAAGCCTGCGCGTCGTCGGGATTTATGGCTATGGCGTATTCAACGGCCTGGTCTGCTTTGTCGTCTTCGCCGGCCACAGAGTAATGTCTGGCGAGAAGTTGCCAGTAGATGGCGCAAAAAGGCTCGATACGGGTCAGTTCCTCGGATACGCGTATGCCGAATTCGGCATCGTCGTTTCGGTCGGCGGCCACGCCAAGTTCGTAAAGCGCGACAGGCAGGAATTCCACTTTCTTGCGAAGCACGGGCTCGGATTTTTTCAGCCATTCGTATTGCCCGAGTGAGTCGGTGAGCTGTGCAAGTTGTATCATGTCCTCGTCGGCAAGCGTGTCGTAGCAGCTGAGCAGATAGTCGAGGCTTTCTTCGGCCTTGTCGTCGGACGGCGGATTGCGTCGCAGTCGCATTATATCCCATATCATGCCTTCCTGTGTTGCGTTGTCTTCGATAAACGAGTCGCGGGCCGTGTCCGACAGGGTGTCGTAGAAGATGCCGCGCCGCTGGTTCAGTTCCTCGCTGTCGGGATAGAACCGCGCTCCGCACAGCAGCACCTCGATGCGGAGATAGTCGTCGTTGAGGTCGGTGGCATAGTCGAAGACGCTTATCAGTTCGTCCTCGCCGAAATACCGTTCGGCCAGAGGCTGGCTCAGGCTTTTTCGGAATCGGGATATGAGTTCGTCGCGTTGGGCGTTATATTCTTGGTCGTCCATAAATTTTAGATAGTTCGAGCAATCGGGTAAAATTATATCCGATTGCTCGATGTAATGGTTGATGTTGAGCCGTGTCAGCCTTTTTTCTGTTCTTTTTCCCAGCTGTCGCGCAATGCGATGGTGCGGTTGAACACGAGCGCGTCGGCTGTCGAGTCGTAGTCGGGGGTGAAGTAGCCGATGCGCTGGAACTGGAATTTGGTGCCTTGTGTCTTGGCGAGTTCGGCTGCGAACGGTTCGAGTTTCACGCCTTTCACCACTTTCAGCGAGTCGGGGTTGAGCATCTCGCGGAAATCGCGCTCGGTTTCGGCAGCAGGATTCTCCACGGAGAAAAGACGGTCGTAGAGGCGTACCTCGGCGTCGACAGCGTGGGCGCTCGACACCCAGTGGAGGGTGCCCTTTACCTTGCGCGATGCGCCGGGCATGCCCGAGAGGGTGTCGGGGTCGTAGGAACAACGCAGTTCGGTGATGTTGCCGTCGGCGTCTTTAATCACTTCGTCGCACTTGATGATATATGCGCCTTTGAGGCGTACTTCGGAGCCGGGAGCGAGGCGGAAGAATTTTTTCGGAGGATTCTCCATAAAGTCGTCGCGCTCGATGAATATCTCGCGGGAGAAAGGCATCGAGTGCATTCCGGCTGTGGGGTCTTCGGGGTTACTTTCCATCTCCACCATCTCCACCTTGTCTTCGGGATAGTTGGTGATGACCACGCGCAGGGGATTTATAACGGCCATTACGCGTGTGGCGATGCGGTTGAGGTCGTCGCGCACGGCATGTTCGAGCAGGCTCATGGAGTTGAGGGCCTCGAATTTAGTGTAGCCGATGGTATTGATGAAGTTACGTATCGACTGGGGAGTGTAGCCGCGGCGGCGCATGCCGCATATTGTAGGCATGCGGGGGTCGTCCCATCCTGCCACAAGGCCTTCTTTGACGAGCTGGAGCAGTTTGCGCTTGCTCATCACCGTGTAGGTGAGGTTGAGGCGGTTGAACTCAATCTGGCGCGGACGGTAGGTGCCGTCGGAGAGTTCGTCGACGAAGTAGTCGTACAGCGGACGGTGAGGCACAAATTCAAGGGTGCATATCGAGTGGGTCACTCCCTCGAAGAAGTCGCTCTGGCCGTGGGCAAAGTCATACATCGGGTACACTTTCCATGTTGTGCCGGTGCGGTGGTGAGGAGTCTTGATTATGCGGTACATGATGGGGTCGCGGAAGTGCATGTTGGGCGACGCCATGTCAATCTTGGCGCGGAGCACGCGGCTGCCTTCGTCGAACTCGCCGGCGTTCATGCGCATGAACAGGTCGAGGTTTTCTTCGGGAGTGCGGTCGCGGTAGGGGCTGTTCTGGCCGGGTTCTGTCGGCGAGCCTTTCTGGGCGGCAATCTGCTCGGAACTTTGGTCGTCGACATATGCCTTGCCTTCTTTGATGAGGCGCACGGCCAGGTCGAAAAGTTGGGGGAAATAGTCAGATGCGTAATACTCGCGGTCGGCCCAGTCGAAACCGAGCCAGTGGATGTCCTCACGTATGGAGTCGACATATTCCACATCTTCTTTCACGGGGTTGGTGTCGTCGAAACGAAGGTTGCAAGTGCCTCCGAAGCGTTCGGCTACGCCGAAGTCCATGCATATTGCTTTCGCATGGCCGATATGGAGATAGCCGTTAGGCTCCGGCGGGAAACGGGTGTTGAGCCGTCCGCCGTTCTTGCCCTCCTTAAGGTCGTTGAACACTATTTCTTCCACGAAGTTAAGCCCGCGCTTATCTTCCGTCTTTTCAATATCATTTGCTTCCATTGTTCGGAGCCTTTTATTTGTGATAGAATGGTTTTCGTTTTAAAAACGCAAAATTACGCGAAAAATCCGAATTTTCCAAAATCTTTTTTTTGCCGGCAATGTCATGAAATGAAAAACACCGTCGCCCGGGTGACGGACGGCGGTGTCTCGAAATAAGAGATTTATGTGTTAATATGCTATTTTGCGTGCGACGCCGTCGGCCACGACGATGTAGAGCGAGCCGCGGGCAAGTCCGCTTGAAGCCACACGTTTTCCGTCGGCGGTGTAGACGTCGATCCGGGTGGCGCCGGGAGCAACGACAGAACCGTTGACTATGCTTATCGATGAGGCATCCACGCTTGCGTCGGAGATGGCGGATTGTCCCACGGTGACGGTTTCGGAGAACACGCTTTTCAGGCGCGTTGTCTGGTCTTGCATCTGGTAGGCGCGCACCGCTGCGGAGTAGGTGTCGCCCCCGTTGAGGTCGGCGCTGAAATGAGCCGAGCATTCCGATGTGGAGCGTGAAGCGAACGGGAGGGCAATCTCGCTTCCGTTCGCCAGGGTGCAGGTCACTTTGAGGCTGCGGAGCCAGAGGTCGGCTTCCATATCCTCGCTGCCGGCGGCGGGGTCGACAAATATCACGAAGTAGCAGCGGGATGAGGCTCCTGTGAAGGGAATCTCAAAATGCTTGAAATCGGTCGAGAGCGATTCTGACTCATATTCCGATACAGGTCCGTAACTTTGAGTTGACTCATTGTATGATACAAGATATGCGCGGAATGTGCTTGCGTAGTTTGAGGCAGCGTCGAGTGTCATGGTCACGCTGCGGCCTTCTGCCGATGCGAGGTCGTAGTCTTCCGACTCAAATTTCATCGATTTACCGTAGAAATAGTCGGCGAGCACATCGTAGCGTATGCCGATCATGCCTTCGGCTTTTATCGGGAAGTAGATGTTCCAGTCGGGCAACTGGTCAATCTGGATTGACTCGGCGTCGATTTCCTCGGGATTGTCCATTGTGCCTGTGCTCTCGATTGATGAGAAGTCGGCGTTGACAATGTTTACGGTCTCGGTGCCTGTGGCCTTGTGGGCGGCCATTACCGACACGCGGTATTCGTTGGCGGCCGTAACGGCATCCCATTGTATGGTGAAACCGTGGTTGTCGGCATCGGCGGTCGCTTTCACGTTGGCAGGCACTGCGAGGGCCTCAACCCATTGGTTGTTTGACACCGGCGATACGTTGCGTCCGTCGGTGGCCTGCACCACATATACATACTTGTTGCCGGGGGTGATTCCGGTTACAGTGTATGAGGTGGCGGTGGTGAGCACATCGTCGCAGATGTAAGGCTCCACAAGGTCTTCGGCCTCTTCGTCGTATTCCGCTACTGTGAGGTAGTATCCGGTGGCGCCTTCCACTGCCGTCCAGTTGGCTACAAACGAGTTGTCGGTAAATTCAGTGTAGGCCAGTGTGCGGGGAGCGGAAATCGGGGTGGTGTACACGGAGATTTCGAGGTCCTTTATGAGGATTGACGCTTCTTCCGATGCTATCTGGTAATAATAATATGTGTCGGCATTGATGTCATTGTTGGTCTGCGCGGTGGTTTCGAGCGTCACCTGCTGCCATTGGTCGGTGAGCGTTATTTCATCGCCGTCGATGCCGTCGTCGTATTCCTCGTTGACAAGCACGAGCGATGCAGTGCCGGTTTCGGTGGAGAACGCCTTTTTTACCTTGAATTCAATCTTGTAGCCAAGGTTGCCGTAGAAAGAAGGAGTGGAGAAAATGGCAGCTGAATACTCATCCCAGTCCTCGTCGTAAACAGGCGAGAGCATGAGTTGTCCGCCGGCCTGGTAGGCTCCCTGCACGACAAATACATAAGAAGACGGGCATCCGAAAATGTTGCCGCTCACCGAGCCGTATACATCTTCGGTCTCGATTGCCACCGGGGTGTCGGCCGAGCCTTCCGTGAGCGAGGCCATCGATGCTGAGAGCACTTCTTTCCATGCCCAGTCGGCGTTGCCGCTTATGTCGATGATGCGCGAGGGGGCTGATTGCGCTTTGCGGGGAGCCGGTTGAGAGCCGGCCTTGTGGGCGATTTGCTTGCCCTCCTGATGCAGCGGCATCGTGGCCGCGGTGGCAGCCAAAGTGCCGCCAATTAAAAAGAGAGAAATTGTCCTATTCATATTAAATCTTCAAATTAAGCCTGCAAAAGTAGTAAAAATTATCGTAATTCTATAATTAATTTGGTTTTCGCAGTTTTTTATGTGTAAATTTGCCGGCAATATAAAATAGATTAAAATCAAGGATAGATTGATAATGATAAGTGTTTCAATCGTGACATATAAGACGCAGGCCTCGGAATTGAGGAACATTTTGCAGATTCTTGATTGCGGGGATGTGAAAAAAATATATGTGATTGACAATGCCTCCGAGGAGCGGATACGCGATATTTGTGGCGGTTATCCCAAAACAGAGTATATCCCGTCGGCAAACAAAGGATACGGCGCCGGGCATAATATAGCGCTCAGGCGTGTGCTTGGCGGCGAGGAATCGCAATATCATCTTGTGCTGAATACAGATATTCAGTTCGACGCTTCCGCGTTGGCGGAAATGGAGAGATATTTGGACAGCCACTCTGATGTGGGGCTGCTCCATCCGCTTATACTCAATCCGGACGGAACAATGCAGCACACGGCCAGGCTTATCCCGGCGCCGGCCGATCTTATAGTGAGAAGATTCTTGCCGTCGGGATGGTTCGGGAAGTCGCGCGACAGGTATTTGATGAAAAGCGTGGACAAGACATGCCCGTTCGAGGCCGGATATGTGCAGGGCAGTTTTATGTTTTTCAGGGTTGAGGCATTGCGCCGGACCGGCCTTTTTGACGAAAGATTCTTTATGTATCCCGAAGACATCGACATATCGCGCAGGATTCATACAGGATGGCGTGTGGTGTGCCTGCCGGAGGTGAGAGCCGTGCATGACCATCGCGGAGCGTCATACAAAAGCATGAAAATGCTTTGGATTCATATGTCCAATATGATACGTTATTTTAACAAATGGGGGTGGCTGGCCGATAAGGAGCGTGAAGAAATAAACGCAAGAATAATTTAAAGGAGCGTTTGGATAATCGCGGAAATATTCGTAAATTTGCCACGCAAACCGAAATGCGGTTTTGCGCAAGATTCAAAAATACTTTATTTACGTAAATCTATCAGATGAAAGCAGATGTGCTCTTGGGGCTCCAATGGGGCGACGAAGGCAAAGGCAAGGTTGTTGACGTGCTCACTCCCGCCTACGATGTCGTGGCCCGTTTCCAAGGAGGGCCTAATGCCGGCCACACCCTCGAATTCGACGGCAAAAAATATGTGTTGCGTTCCATTCCTTCCGGCATTTTCCAAGACAATACCATTAATATAATTGGCGGCGGCGTGGTGTTCGACCCGGTGCTTTTTGAAGAAGAGGCCCGTGCTCTCGAAGCCTCGGGTGTCGATATCAAGAAGATATTGAAAATTTCGAAGAAAGTCCACCTCATCCTGCCGACACACCGTTTGCTCGACGCCGCTCTCGAAAAAGCAAAAGGCGATTCGAAAATCGGCACCACCGGCAAGGGCATCGGCCCGACATACACCGACAAGGTGTCGCGCCAAGGCGTGCGTCTCGGCGATGTTGTCGGCGGCGACCTTTCCAAATACGAGGCCGCGCGCGACCGTCACATCGGCCGTCTTGCCGAACTCACCGGCTCCGCTCCCGACATAGCCGAGGCCGAGGCCAAGTGGCTCAAAGCACTCGAATACGTGCGTCAGTTCGATATTATCGACTCCGAACACGAGGTGAACCGTCTGCTCTCTCAGGGCAAAAAAATGCTTTGCGAAGGCGCGCAAGGCACAATGCTCGACGTAGACTACGGCTCTTACCCGTTTGTCACCTCCTCAAACACCATCACGGCAGGAGCATGCTCGGGCCTTGGCGTTGCCCCGCGCAACATAGGCGAGGTTTACGGCATCTTCAAGGCTTACTGCACCCGCGTTGGCGCAGGGCCGTTCCCCACAGAACTTTTCGACGAGACAGGAAAGACAATCCGCGACCTCGGCCACGAATACGGAGCCGTGACAGGCCGTGAGCGCCGCTGCGGATGGATCGACCTTGTAGCACTCCGTTATGCCATAATGCTCAACGGCGTCACCCGCCTCATAATGATGAAATCTGACGTGCTCGACGGTTTCAGCGAAATCAAGGCTTGCACCGCTTACCGCGTCAACGGCGAGGAAACACGCGATTTCCCATTCTCTATCGACGCCGGTATCGAGCCTGTCTACACCACAATACCGGGCTGGAAGACTCCCCTCGGCAAGATGCGCTCCTACGACGAACTCCCCGACGCCTTCAAGGCTTACGTGCGCTTTCTCGAGGAAGAACTCGCCACTCCCATCACCATTATCTCCGTCGGCCCCGACCGTACGGAGACCATCGTGCGCGACTGATAACACTCACAATAAAGGGCTTGAAGCACATATATCGCTTCAAGCCCTTCATATCCTTATATCTAAAACCCAAAATTCTGAAAAATGGCAACAGTTAAACCGTTCAAAGGGGTTCGTCCCCCACGCGACCTTGTCACCGAGGTGGCATCACGCCCCTATGATGTCCTCAATAGCGAAGAAGCACGCCGCGAGGCCGAGGGAAATGAAAAATCGCTGTACCACATAATAAAACCTGAAATCGACTTCGAGCCCGGCACCGACGAGCACGACCCCAAGGTATACGACAAGGCTGTCGAGAATTTCCGTGCATTCCAGTCCAACGGATGGCTCGTGCAGGACGATACAGACCATTACTATATCTACGCCCAGACCATGGACGGCCGCACACAGTACGGAATTGTGCTTGCCGCTTATGTCGACGACTATATGTCGGGTGCCATCAAGAAACATGAACTCACCCGGCGCGACAAGGAAGAGGACCGCATGAAACACGTCCGTTGCAACAATGCAAATATCGAGCCGGTGTTCTTCGCTTTCCCCGACAATGACGATCTCGAGCAGGTGATACGCACCGTAACAGCCTCCGAGCCTGAATACGACTTTGTAGCCCCCGACGGTTTCGGCCACACATTCTGGCTCGTCGACACCTCGCTCAACGACCGCATCTCTGCCGCGTTTGAAGCCATGCCGGCCCTTTACATTGCCGACGGTCACCACCGCACCGCCGCCGCCGCTCTTGTCGGAAACGAAAAGGCAACAAACAATCCCGACCATCGCGGCGACGAGGAATACAACTATTTCCTCGCAGTCGCTTTCCCCGCGTCACACCTTAAAATCATCGATTATAACCGTGTGGTAAAAGACCTTAACGGCCTCACCCCCGCAGACTTCCTTGCGCGTCTCGACAAGGATTTCATCGTAGAGGACAAAGGCACGGAAATATATCGTCCCGACCGTCTGCACAATTTCTCGCTTTACCTCGACGGCCGCTGGTATTCGCTTACCGCACGGGAGGGCACCTACGACGATGCCGACCCCATCGGCGTGCTCGACGTAACGATTTCTTCCGACCTTATCCTTCGTGATATTCTCGACATCACCGACTTGCGTTCGTCGAAGCGCATCGACTTTGTCGGCGGCATCCGCGGTCTCGGCGAACTCAAACGCCGCGTCGATTCCGGAGAGATGGCTGCCGCCCTCGCTCTCTATCCCGTGTCGATGAAGCAACTAATGGATATTGCCGACACCGGCAACATCATGCCTCCGAAGACAACATGGTTCGAGCCTAAACTCCGCTCCGGCCTCGTAATCCACAAACTCGATTAGAACCGGTGTAGGGACGCACGGCTCGTGCGTCCGCAGTGCTAATAAAATAACATACGGCGCGCCCGAAAGCGCGCCGTATGTTATTTATTTCAGCGATTTGAATAATTGGTCGAAATAATCGGTGTATTCTTTTGGCGAGAAATGCTCGCGGATGTGCTCGCGGGCGGCAATTCCCATCTCAGCCACACGCTCGGGATTGTCTTTCATTTCGGATATTGCCTTGACAAGGGCGTCGGTGTCGCCGGGAGGGAAAAGCAGGCCGGTTTTCCCGGGAATTATAAGTTCGCGTGTGCCGGGAATGTCGCTCACGATGCATGGCACGCCGCAGGCCTGTGCCTCGCGCACCACTCGCGGCGATGCGTCGCGGTGGGAGGGCAGCACGAGCACGTCGGCTTCGGGAATGAAACGCACGGCATCGGTGCGGAAGCCGGCGAACGTGACATTGTCGCCGGCCGCCGCTATCTCGGCAGGGTCGGCCTCGCCAACCACCGTTAGCCGCACACCGCTGTCTTTCATACGGTTGACGGCGTCGATAAGTGTCATCAGGCCCTTGAACGGACGGCCTGCCGTCATGCCGATATATACAATGCGGAACTCGCCCGCGGCTCGTTCGCCCCACGGCTCGGGATTGGCCACGGCGTCGGCCACCCAATCTACGTCGTAAGGTTTGCGTTTGGCCGACAGTTTCTCTCGTGGAATCCATCGGCTCAGATATTCGGCGATGTCGTCGCCTGCGCACACAATATGGCTTACCGCAGGGTTGAGCAAGGCAAGCCGGTAGGTTGGGTCGAACCGCCGCACCTTGGCCTGTGTGCCGCGGTAGCCTACCACCTTGGCCTTCAAGCCTGCCGACGCGATAAGCGAGCACGACAGTCCCGATGTGCTGTGGCAGAACACGGCGTCGATGTCGAGGCCTTTCATTATGCGCCGCAGCGCACGAATTGCTCCGAGCGAAACTTTGGATTTAATGGGCGGCATGTCAATGCCTTGTACGCGTCCGCCGTGGTCTTTGGCACTCTCGCCTTCGCCGGCTATCCATATTTCAAATCCCGGGCGCATCGACAGGTCGGCAAATGTTTGCCGTATCACTTTGTCTATTGCCTGGCTGGTGACTAATATTTTCATTATTATAAAATTATTAAGGTTGTTGGAACACAAGCCGGAGGCTTGTGCATGAATCCACAACAGGCTTGTGTTCCTGTTTTATATATCTGTGACAAAAATTATTTCCGAGGGGTGAAAAACGACCCAGCGGGTTGTGGCTGATGATTTTATCGTGTCGGCATCGGTGATGTCGATAGCGTTGCCGTTTATCGACAGAAGCCTTGTGGCGGGATTGTAGATAAAAGATGCCGACGAATTCAGGTCGTGCCATTCTATGGATTTGTCGTCGTTTTCAATGATAAAAACTCCGCCGTCGGCATATTTCATCTCAATGCCCGGGCCGATGATGCGTGGAGAGGCGTCGGCTTTTATGGCTACATACGGGTCGGGAGTCGGTGTCACCGGCGAAGGGCGCGATGGCAATTCGTCGGAGGTGGAGCATCCTGCGGCGGCAAGAATTATGGTTGGCAGAATATATTTTTTCATGGCACTACCGTCACTATTATTTTTCCTTTTGCTTTTTTGCCCGTGAATGTTATCTCGTATTTGCCCGGTTGTATGCCATTGAGGTCGATGCGGGTGCCGGCGCTTTTGCCGTCGAAAGTCCATGTCGCCGATTTGTCGCGGACATAAGGAGAAATCAGGTCGATATGTCTGTCGCGGGAAATGGAATACACCGCTTTTAGCGGGACAGCCTCGTCGGGGTTCGGTTGGTCGGGGTGGGGGAGCGACAAATCGGGTGTATCGGGCACAGCCTCGTCTTTAAGGTCGCCCCAAAGGTGCTCGGCAAGGTCAGGATATGCCACAAAAGGGTTGGTGTTGCCCTGTATGTCTCTTACGGCGAGCATGCGCGCTTTTTCGGCCTCGTCGACCGGGTCGGCACGGTGATAGCGCATCAGCAGGTCGGCTCCATAGTCGCTTAGTCCGGGGTACTGTCTGTCGGATAAGATGACAAGCCCTGAGAAATCATGAAAATCGCATGGATATGCCGTGGCGGCATACATCAAGGCCCGGGCTATATCGCCCATGCATGACTTCGGTGGGCGGTAGGCGTCGGTTTCACCGATTGGCGTGGAGGCGGTGCCTATGCACAGATTATTGATGTCGCAACCGTCGGCTTCAATGTTGCCCGGAGGCAGGTTTTCAATCATAGAGCCGATGCCTGCGGCTGCGGCGCGGAGAGTATGCAGGTCGTTGGCAAGGAAATGTCCCGATGGCTGCCACCATTTTGCCGGAGCGATGCGCACCACCGATATGTCCTCTTCGCTTTTGACCGCCACTCCCGTAAAAGGGCATTTCCCTTCGCCATCTTTGAAATCGATGGAAAAGAGAAGCGGGAGCACATCGGAATCGGCTATTGCATATTCCGGCGTATGCGCACGCGCTATCTCGCAGGCTATTTCCGCACCGCGCAACGCGGCAAAAGGATTTCCCTGAGCCTGCGCATATGATGCGAATCCTGCCGGGAAATATATTCCTGAGAGTGCAAGGAATACGATGAATGTGTGTCGGAGCACGGTTTTTATATTAACATTGGTTAAATTTTTACAATTTTACGAATTTATTTTGAATTATACGTCGTGTGAATATGATTTTTTTGGCTGTAATAATGGTATGAAATTATATATAATTGATATACAGGTGATTATAAATTTTGCGTGAGTTTTTTGTGAGGTGATTCGTAAATCTTTGTGAGTTTTTTTTCTTCAAAAAATCTTGCAAGTATGATTTTTTTCAACGAAATTTGCAATCGTAACTCTGCATGTATCATCCGTGATACAATATCCTGTCCTTTTTTGCACTATCCGACTTAAAAAATAAATCCAAACCATAAAAACAATCCTGTTATAATTATGCGTAAACTTCTACTCACTGCTTCTGCTTTGATGGCATGCTCCGCAGCATTTGCCCAAGGCTACATCACCGCTGCCCCCGAAGGCGGTTTCGACCTCAACTCCGGCAAGGACTATGTTGTCCTCTACGCTCCCGAAGAAATCATCTCCGCTATGGGCTCCAAACTTGTCACCAACAATAATCTCGACCCCAACAGCGTCGACAACACTCTCGAATACTGGGTCACCGACTGGGACAAAAAACTTCTCACTATCTACAACGTGCCCGAAGAAGGTGTTAAAAACTCTTTCGGCACGGAGGAACACATCAACGCCACCCCGCTTTTTGCATGGGGCACCGGCGTGTTCATGGCAAAAAACAAAAATTATGATTTGAGCAAGGTAACCGACGAGCATCATATACATATCGGTATCCGTGACTTTGGCAGCGCTCCCTCGCAATACAAACTCATGATTGGCGCACAAGGCACAATCAAGAGCAATGGATTCCAGGTTGAGGCTAACCTCGCCAATGGCGCGGCCGACGGCGACTTTGTAGGCATCGGCAACATGCCTAACAGCAACGACGGCAAATGGTACTATATCGACCTTCCCATCAAAGACCTTATCGACGAGAACGGCGACTTCGGTTTTGTCTATGACTTCTCCGCTCCCGTGGTCAAGGACGGCGTGTTCGCATTCTCGTTCAACAACCCCACCTGCTCCACTTACAAGACATCCGGTCCTGCTCCCGGCGAGACTATCTACGACCATGAAATCACCAAACTTGGCTCGGCCGTATCGTTCGACCACGTATTCTTCTATGTTCCCCAGACTCAGGGAATCGAAGATATCACCGAAGCCGACAACGACACCATCGAGGCTATCTACGACCTCTCGGGCCGTCGCGTCAACGAAATGACAAAGGGCTTCTACATCGTGAAGACAGCCGCCGGCGCTAAAAAAGTGCTCAAATAAGTCTCTATACATTATTATATAAAGCGAATTAGAATTTTTAGGACCATGAAATTCAGCAAGCATATTCTGGCTGCCATGATCGCCGCCTCTCCGGTGGCGGCCTTGGCGCAGGCCATCACCACTACCCCCGACGGCTATACCCTCCGCTGGGCCGACGAATTTAATGCCGACGCTCTCAACGAAGCCATATGGAACATTGAGGTTAACGGCAATGGCGGCGGCAACCAGGAACTCCAATATTACAAACGTGAAAACGTGACAATGGAGGCCGATCCCAAGACCGGCGAGCGTTGCCTCGTGCTCACCGCCCGCCGCGAGTCGTTCGGCGGCAAAAGTTTCACCTCCGGACGTGTCAACTCCCTTAACAAGGCCGCGTTTACCCACGGCATGATTCAGGCCCGTATCAAATTCCCCTCCACCAAAGACGGCCTTTGGCCTGCCTACTGGATGATGGGCAACGACATGAGCAAATATGGCTGGCCCCGCTGCGGCGAGATGGACATCGTGGAACTCGGACATGCCAACGGTATCAAAAACGGCACACAGGACCGCTATTTCGGAGGCACCCTCCACTATGGCCCCAATGCCACCAACGAAGGCCATCAGCAACTCTCGCAGGAGTACCTTGCCCCGGCCGACAATCCTATCACCGACGGTGAATACCACATCATCACCGTGGAATGGGATGCCAACAACCTGTACATGTACTACGATCTCGAGGGATACACAGCGGCAAAGAAACGCCAGGCACGCTATTTCTCGACTTCCGTGGCTTACTCCGACCAGGACATGGCCGTAGGCCACTATTTCCAGAAGCCCTTCTTCTTTATCTTCAACCTTGCTGTCGGCGGCATGTATCCCGGCATCTACAATGCTAACGGCATCACCGCACTCCCCAATGCCGGCGACGAGGCCAAGATGTATGTCGACTGGGTGCGCGTCTATCAGAAAGACGACGACGCTAACGCCGAATACCTCTATATAGATGAAAACGGCGACCGCCAGACCAACATCGAGGAAGAACCCGAGCCCGAACCCGGCAAAGACGACAAGACCGAACTCTCCGGTTTCGCCACAGAGGCTCTTGATGCCAACGGCGAGACCACGTTCGACTTCTCCGACGTTTCCGACGCTGTGCTTATCTCCACATCCGACGGTGTGCGCGGCCACCTTCTCAGCGCCGAAGCCAACGTGACCGACTACAATGTGAACAATACCAACCGCAACCTCTACATCTGGGAGAACACCTATGTTGCCGTTAACCGCGACGGCCATACAAACTCTTTCGGCTGGGATGAAGGCTACAACAAATTCACAGTAGCATCAATAGGCTGGTCGGGCCTCGGTTTCAACATCGCCAACGAAGACCTTTCGATGGTCGACGATTCATGGTGGCTCCACTTTGCAATGCGCGGCACCGACGTTGACATGCACACATCTCATGAGGTGAACATCGGCAAGGCCAAGTTCATCGTGGGCAAGTCCAACGGCAAACTCGCATCTGTCGGCGACTTCAAGCGCGACGGCAAATGGTACTATTTCGACATCCCCGTCAAGGCTCTCGGCCAGTTCTCCTCGGCTGTGTTCGGCTCCAACCCCAAAGCCTTCAACGACAACATTGTCGCCTTTATCTCCGGCGGCGTCACCGATGCCGAACTCTGCATCGACAATATCTTCTTCTACAAGAGCAAGTCGAAAGAAATACCTTCGTATACCGACACCAAGGCCGATCTCGGCAAATATGGCTACAAGAGCCTCGATGAAGACGGCAACCCCGTGTTCTCGTTCGACAACGTTACCGACATCGTGCCCCTCTTCCTTTCCGGCGACACCTGGGAAAGCCTCACCGCCGGCGGCACTTACGAGAACTCGCTCGTGAAGCCCGAAACCGACAACTCGGAGCAGGGCGGCCGCAACAACTTCTTCGTGTGGGACAACACCATGCAGGTGAAGATGGTCAACGACGTGCCCAACTCATTTGGCCGCACGCCTTACGGCGGTTTCCCCACCTACGGCGCTTCCGCCACAGCATCATGGACCGGTTCCGGATGGGCCTCGATCGCCGGCCAGGGCATGGAGCCCAAGCCCCTCAACCTCTCCACTATCGACGACTCCTACTATCTCCATTTCTCCGTGCGCTCATCTGAGGCAGTAAGCCACATTCCCGTGCAGATCCGTCTCGGCGCCGATGCCAACAACGACGCCCTTATCACCCTTGGCGCTTACTCCACCAAGCCCATCTTCGCCGACTTCAACCGCGACGGCGAATGGTACTCGTTCGACATCCCCGTGGCTGTGCTCAAACAGTACGGACAGTTCTGGAGCAACGCAGCCCAGAAAGGCGGCCTTGCAGCCTACACCGACTACTCGCTCTGCATCTACACCGGCGAGACTTTCTACGACAACTCGTTCTTCGGCCTCGACAATGTATTCTTCTACAAAACCGACGGCAAGGCTCCCGAAGTGAACCCCCTCGGCGAATACACCACAAAGAGCCTTGATGAAAACGGTGAATCTTACTTCGACTTCACCGGCAAGGAATTCATCAACATCACCGGCAACGGCCAGGTTATGGGCCGCATGTACGACCAAGGCGACGATGCCATCCTCTACGACCTCCGCGACGGCGTAGGCTCATCCCACTTCTATGTGTGGTCGAACACCTATATCGGCGGCGTAGAAATCCCCGCAGGCACCGTACATTCGTTTGGCGGCGATGAAGGCTGGATCAACATGAATGTCGGAACCGTGGGCTGGAGCGGCTGCGGATGGGTTAACGACGACGGCGTCGACCTCACCGTGCTCGAAAACGGCAACTGGCATCTCCACTTCGCAATGCGCGGCACCGACGACGCATGGCACAACATCGGCTTTGGCGAAGGCAAGTTCACCATCGGTAGCACCGGACAGGATGGCGCCCTGCGCCTCGGCGACTATGCCCGCGACGGCGAATGGTACTCCTTCGACATCCCCTATTCCAAACTGAAAACCCTCGCCACCGACCTCTGGCCCTCAAATAACGGCGGCCAGTCGGCTTACAAGAGCAATATCGTATGGATCAACTCCGGCAACCAGGCCGGCAAGAACATCCAGATCGACAACATCTTCCTCTGGCGCGATAAAGAAGCCACCGAAGGCATCGGCGACATCAACGCTCCTGCCGAAGATGAAATCGTCCTTGGCATCTACGACATGATGGGCCGCGCCGTCGGCTCCACAGAAGCCCCCGGCCTCTACATCATCCGCACCAACCTCGGCGCACGCAAGGTTCTTGTTAAGTAATAACGATTAAAATTTAAAGCCTCGACTTAATTCGATTTATATCGATAATAGATCGGATTAAATCGGGGCTTTAATCTTATTAAAAGAGCATGAATAAATTTCTTTACTCATTATTGTTGCTTTCGCTTCCGTTGTCGGGCCTCGCACAGGCCAAGTCGGCCAAACGCGGCATCGGATGGGACGAGAAAATTGTCAAATTCGGCGCGGCTCATGCCGAAAAGGTTAACCCCGGCGTTTCGTGGGTCTACAACTGGGGCAATGCTCCCAAAAGTCCCGACGTGTACACTGAAGGCGGCATCGCTTTCTTGCCCATGAACTGGAATCGCGGCAGCGAGTCGAATTTTACGGCTATCCGCAATTTCGTAAAGAGCCATCCCGAGACAAAATATCTGCTTGGATATAACGAGCCAAACTTTTCCAGCCAGTCGAGCATCACTCCCGCGCTGGCCGCCGCCGCGTGGCCGCAGATGGAGGCTCTCGCCGAAGAACTCGGCCTGAAACTCGTGGCTCCCGCGCTCAATTTCTCAGGCGAGAAAGTCGGCGGCCGTGTGTGGAACCCTTACGAATGGCTCGACGAGTTTTTGAAATGTTATCCTGAGGCTCATTTCGACTGCCTGGCCCTCCACTGCTACATGAACTGGTACAGTTCGAACACCTGGTTTGCCACCGAGTATTTCTACAAAGACCTTTACGACACATCGAAGACAGAAGTCTACGGCAAATACCCCCACATCGTGGCATCGCTCGACGCTTACAAGAAAGCCAACGGACATTTCCCCCGCATGATGCTCACCGAGTTTTGCGCATGGGAATACGACGGCAATGTCAACAAGGATTTCCAACTCGACCAGATGACGCAGAAAGTGCAGAAACTCGAGCAGTCGGACCTTGTCGAGGGTTATGCCTGGTTTATGGGCAACCACGGCGACGGCTACAATGCCTTCCCCTACATGAGCATATTCCAGACAAACTCTGACAATTCCGACCTTTCCGACCTTGGCAAGGTGTATGTGCATATGTCGTCGTTCGACACAGATAAATATTACACTCCCGGCGAGACCGTCATGGCCAAGGACTATGTCGACGCCACCACCGACAATCAGCAGGTGAAACTTCGCCCCAACACCGACGCCGGTTCCGACGTGCCTCTGCAAGTAGAATTCCCCGCTTCGGGATGGACCGAATATCAGATTGATGTCCCTGTCGACGGCGAATACGATTTCACTTTCCGCGCCAACTCAAATGCAGCCGTGAACATGACAGTCTACCTCAAAGTAGGCACCAAGTTTACAAAACTCAACGCCGCATCCCTCGCATCCACATCCGGCTCATGGGCCGACCGCTCGATGAAGGCCAAACTCACCGCCGGCAAGCACAACATAGCCATCTATCCCACCTCGGCCATAAAGATAAGCGACTTTAAGTTTGAGTCCGATGCTGCCGGCATCGGCGACATTGCCGCCGACATCGCCGACGACGCCCCCGCCGAAATCTACGATCTCCGCGGCATCAGCCTCGGCTCCGACGCATCTGCCCTCGCCCCCGGCATCTATGTTGTCAAGAACGCCGGGAACACAAGCCTGCGTCTCATCCCTTAGGAACACAAGCCTCCGGCTTGTGAAATAATAGGAACGCGAGCCTCCGGCTTGTGAAAGAAAGAATAAAAATCTAACCTTAAATACAATCTTATGTTAAAAAAATCTTTACTTCTTGCTGCGGCAT
>CANRZQ010000016.1 GCA_947644475.1 uncultured Muribaculaceae bacterium | reverse complement strand
GGGCAAGGCCGGCCAGATAGCCATGAATATTGCCACAACATTCGCCTCTACCGGCATACCGGCAGTATCGCTGCACCCCTCCGAGGCCCAGCATGGCGACTTGGGTATTCTTCAGCCCGACGATGTGATGCTGCTTATCTCAAATTCCGGCAAGACCCGTGAGATAGTCGAGCTGGTGGAATTGACCCGCGGTCTGTATCCGCAGATTCCTTTTATTGTCATCACCGGCAATGCTGAAAGCCCGCTGGCGGCCCTTGCTGATGTCACGCTATATACAGGCGGCACAGCGGAAGTGTGTCCGCTCGGGCTTACCCCCACCACGTCGACCACAATGATGACCGTGATAGGCGATATTTTGGTGGTGTCTACGATGAAAGCGACCGGGTTCACCCGCAACGAATATGCAAAGCGGCACCACGGCGGCTATCTCGGCGTGCAGGCCCGCAAATAAGCATACAGTTAAATAAATATAATATCACGGTGTAGGTACGCACGGCTCGTGCGTCCGCCCGGTATTTATAGCACCACAAATATAATTTCTATGTCACAATATATTGCAAAAGACAATGTGCCTTCGGGCAAAGGCGTGCGTATTGCCATAGTCACCACTGAGTGGAACGATAATATTACAGGTCGGCTCACCGAGTCGGCCGTGGCCACATTGAAGAAGCACGGGGTGGGGGATAATGATTGCCCCGTTTTCACCGTCCCCGGTGCCGTTGAACTTACATTTGCCGCGTCGCAACTTATCGAGGCCGAGCTTTTCGATGCCATAATCGTATTCGGCTGCGTGATTCGCGGCGGCACACCGCATTTCGACTACGTGTGCCAGAGCGTGACGCAAGGCATCACCACTCTCAACGGCGACTGCGACATCCCCGTGGTGTTCGGCGTCCTCACCGTCAACAACCTTCAGGAAGCCCTCGACCGCGCCGGCGGCGAGCATGGCGACAAAGGCGCCGAATGTGCCGAATGCGCCCTGAAAATGGTAGCCTTCAACAAGCAGGTCGAAGCCCTTTAAAATGCAGGAACACAATCCTCCGGTTTGTGGTTTATGTCACAATCCGGAGGATTGTGTTCCTGCAAACCGTATTATATCAGGCGCAATTTATAACCCCGCATGTTGGAAATTCCGGCGTGCGGGGCGTTAATATATGTTAAAAATATTTAAGTGAAATTCGATTGTTTGCATCAGCAATGAAATGATGTTATATTTGCAGGTGCATATCGTCCGCAGAGACCCGAGAGCGGGATAGCGGGCGGGTGCATCAAATAATAACGAAAAGGCGTATATCTGCGCTCTTTCTTGACTCGTTGAAATCTCGCAAATTCCAATCTCGGTCAAGGATGCAGCAACGGTAGATGTCTTATGTGGATATGTATTTATCTGCCATGGGGTAGCGCGCGAGCGTTGCACCCGATGCGTGTATATACATATTTGCGTGAGGTCTCTGCATGTTGCTCGTTCTACCGAGATGGGCAATGCGAGAGCCTCAACGAGCGGAACGAGCAATAAGGTAAGGCTCTCACGCTTTTTATTTTAAGCAAATTGATAACGCTTGCGACAAGGGCCCGCGGCACCAATCGAAACATGAAAAAACTATTAAAAACAGGGGCTGTCGCTTTGGCCTTGCTGGCATCGCCGCCATTGCTTGAAGCGGCCTCGCCCTCCATTCAAACGCTCGTCTCGGCCTGGTATGACATCGACGGCGACGGCAAACTCGAGTTTATAGACGGCAAGAATCTTTATCGACTCGACGACGACGGCAATACGCAAGTAATCAAAAAATTAAGTACTGAATTACGCGAGCCTAAAATCTCCCGGCTTTCAGCAAACCTGCCATTGATTGTGCTAAATCGCGGTAAAGAGGATGTCTATTCAATACAGAATGACAATTCGTTGAAACAGATTCAATTACCAAATGTCTATTATAACGATAGATATAACTATTCCTGTTATTATCCTGCGGATTTTCGCGGTGACGGATCACTCGGCATAATATCTCATGACAGTAAAGGCGATACCGAGTTCAAGATTGCTTATACTCTTGATGCCGATGGCAATTATCAATCCGATGAACTTTCGATAATCACATGGAACGAATATAAGGGCATTCGAAGCAATCTTGTGCTTTCCGACGGCGGTGGAATGCCAAGTGTGGCTCAGGGTATGTTTGTAGGTTCCAATCCCGGCACATCTTACGGCGATTTGCGCTCGCTCGACCTAAATGGCGACGGCCTTTCGGATATTTTTGATGCCGCCGGTGGCCGTTATTATCTTAACACGGGCCTCGGCAGTTTCGTGCAGAATACGTTCGGCGGAAAAGTGACGGTGCGCGACCTCAATGCCGACGGAATCGTGGACTTTGTCGTTTTCGACAAAGATACAGCCACAATCAAAGCGATACTTTCCGACGGTCCCGACAGCTGCCGGGAAGTGGAATTACTAAAAGGATTCTACTGCAATGACCGCATTTGGTGCTACGATTACGATAATGATGGCGATATTGACATTCTTGTGCCGATAGACCGCATCTGGAAACAAAGCAGTCCATCGTTATCTCACGACAACGGTAGCGCATTCCTCGTATATTTTGAGAACGACGGAAAAGGCAATTTTAAAAAGAGTGAAAACTGGATTGATGACACATATGTCCGCTTTTTCGACTGCCTCGACTTCGATGCCGACGGCAAGTATGAAATATTAGCTTCTAAAATGCAGAGTAATTATGATATTTATGAATTGTGTTTCTTTGAAATACCCGGTAAAAAAATATCAAATATTGCAGAAACAATTTACACATCAAAGGATAAGGACGGTAATGACTACATACAGACAAATTCCTTCAATATAGATAATTCCGGGCAAATTGTAATAGCCGCCGGTTCTTCAATTGTCTATACTACTGAAAAGATAAACCAACGGCCAAATGCCCCGGGCAAGCCTCAATATATGTTCAACCAAGATGAGGGAACATTGAAAGTGTTTTGGGATGCAGCCACTGATGCCGAGACTCCCACTGCCGACCTCACTTACGAGTTGCGCGTGGGTACCGCTCCGGGTCTTGACGACATTGTGGCTGCCGACGCTCTGCCCGACGGCCGTCGGCGCACTATGTCACTTGGCGCAAACGGCCACCAGTTGTATCGCACATTCAACGTGAGCGGATGGCCGGCAGGGAAATATTATATCTCGGTGCAGGCCGTCGACCCCAATATGCTTGGTTCGGAATTTAGCGAGGCGGCAGTGTTCGACAAGAAACTTCCCGCTACCAATTTCGCTATCGATGCTCCCGACGTTCTCTCTGTGAATGATGAAATCGCTCTGCGCCTTATCGGCACAAACAAGCAGGCAAAAGACGTGACGTGGAATCTCGACGGCGGCGAGATGCTGAGTGTCAACGCCGACAAATCGGAGTGCAAGATACGCTTCACCGCACCCGGCCATAAAAACATAAGCGTGGCCGTGACCGGCGCCAACGGCGTTCGCTCCACCTCGAAGGAGCGCAGCCTCGAAGTCCGCAATGCCAAAGTGGATTCAGTATCATTTAGCATTATAGGCGTTTTCGACCTTGATGCCGACGGCTCGGAAGAATATTTTACAGTGGGCGGTAATTCTTTAGTAACAAAATCTCACTGGGTAATGGAGCAAAACGAAGCCGGTGAATTTAACAAGGTGCGAAAAATGTACAACTCCAATATGTCCTATACAAATACGCACTACCCATCCCCGGTCGACATAAACCGCGACGGCTTGGCTGACTTCATTTGTACAGACGACTACAATTATTACATATGGACTAATAATGGCGACAAAGACCTTGATATCAGCGAAAAACTAACACTCGCCGATTCTTATGTTAAAATTTTCGTCGATATGAATAATGACGGGAAACCGGAAGCATTTTTGTTGCAAAATAATAATCGCATCTCGTATCTTGAATTCAGTGATGATATGAGAGAAAACACCCTTTTCAATATCTATTCATTAAAATACAATCTACTCGCTATTGATGACTATAATGGTGATGGACTTCCTGATATACTTTGGTATGAAACTGTCAAAAATGAGCATAGGGATGAATGGGATTCATATTATGTATCTAACTACTATATATCATACAATAAGGGAGATATGACCTTTGATGAGGGACATCTAATCCCCAATTATAACTATATTGAACCGACACAAATTGGTGATTTCGACCATGACGGCAAATTGGATGTGCTATATAATGGTTATGGCGGGGTGCAATATGCTCATTATGCCGAATCGGTAACCATATGCCATGGCAATGGACGTATTGTGAAAGTACAATGTCCCGACGGAAATGCCTTTGGCGAAACTGTTGGTGTCTTCGATTTCGACAATAATGGCATGGATGATTTCCTGTTTAATATGGAAAATTACGGGACCTCACAAATCATATACATGAATCACGATTATACATTTAACTCATTAGATGCCGGAGATCGTGTATATGGACGTAATAATATTTTCCACCGTAACGACGGAGGCACCTACACCCTCGACAGGAAGATATATAATATCGCCAATGAGCGGCCTACGGCTCCGGGAGAGATTCGCCACTCGGTGAATGAGGAGTTTGTGAATATCGAATGGTCGGCAGCATCCGACAAGGAGACACCTGTGGTCGGCTTGAAATACAATATCTCGGTGAAGAAGAAAGGCGTGGAAGGCGAGGGCGCATACCTCCTTTCGCCAATGAATATGGGCCGCGACAATGTGTCGGTTCCGTCGGGCCACCGCTTGCTCAACGCTCCGCGCATAGCCATACCTCTGTCGTCGATTCCGGCCGGAGAATATGAGGTGAAAGTGCAGGCTGTCGACGGCCAGCGCGTCACAGGTCCGTTCTCGCAAGTCTATACAATGACAGTGCCCAAGAAAGCCGTTCTCGACGCCCCGGCCTCCGCGCTTACGGGCGAAAAGGTGACGGTGAGACTAATCAGCAATATTGCCTCTCCCGAGTTTGATTTCGGCCCGGATGCCACCGTAACGAAATCGGAGTTCCGCCAATCTTACGACGCAGTTTGGACCGAAAGCGGCATGAAGACGCTGAAAGTGAACGGCGAGGCTGTGGCGACACTTATGGTGTACGACGCGCCCGAAGCCGATTTCACACTCCCCGCAGAGATATATGAAGGCGCGACAGTGAATGTCGATTGCCCCACGGCCAAGAATGGAACATGGGAAATAGTTTGCCATGGCAAAGAATCGCCCCTTGACCTGTCGCCGCGGACAAGCGGAGTGAAAGTTGCCGATGGCATGATTACATTCACCGTCACCGGACGCGAGGATTTCACCATCCGCCACATTGTTACGGAAAGTTACGGAAGCACCAAAGTGGAGCACACAGCCACGATAATCAGCGAAAAAGCACGTCCTTCGATTGACCGCGTAGCCATCAATGCCGAGGGCAATGCCAATGAGATATACTGGGACGCCAACTCGATGCCGGCCGGAACCGAAAATGTGCTCGTCTACCGCGAGACAGCGCGCATCAACCAATATGAACTGCTTGGCAGCGTCGCAGCCGCCGACGGCATGTTCACCGACGCTACATCGCTCCCGAGCATCAAGGCCGCACGCTACGCCGTAGCCTTTGCGCTGCCTTATGGCGAAAGCGCACGCTCGGAGGCGCACCAGACCATGCACCTGCAACTCAACAAAGGCTGGAACGGCGGTGTGAACCTGATGTGGAGCAAGTATGAGGGACGAGCCGTAATGTCCTACGAGATATACGGCGGCGACACCGAAGACGCTCTGCAACTGATAGAAAGCGTGAGCGGCAACCTCACATCCTACACCGCCGACGGCACCAAGGCTTACTATGCCGTGGGCGTCGTGTTCGACGACAGCGCAGAACCGGCATCAAGGGCAGGCGCGGCATCGCCCCGCTCGAATGTCGCTGCCACTGCCGACGCATCGGCCGTGATACTCGCCACCGGCCTTGTAATCACTACCGGAGAGGAGTCCGACGAAATCGACCTCGACCAAAGTAACCGCCTCCAATTGACGGCCTATCTCAATCCGACAGGCGTAAGCGTTGGCCAAATTGACTGGTATATATCCAAAGGCTCGGATTTGGCGAAAGTAAGCGGCAACGGACTTGTCACGGCATATAAGCCCGGCAAAATCACCGTCAACGCCGCCACACGCGACGGCTCCGGCATATCCGCGTCGATTGACCTTACGATAGTCGGCAGCAGTTCCGGAGTGGAGGGCATCGCTGTCGACCAGGAATCGAACGCCGGCGGCAACATCATGGTTGTATCGCTCAACGGCATGGTCGTGTATCAAGGCGCATCCGATGAGTTCTATTCCAATATCTATCCCCGTCTTGCCAAAGGCATATATATCGTAAAATCGCCGGAAGCGACATCGAAGATAATGAAATGAACATAACAACATCCTGAAATAAAAGGAGGCTGCGCCGCAGCCTCCTTTTATTTTGCCATACGCGATGCAAGGGCAGCCCCGGTGATTGGAGTGCACGACGATTATATGTCTATGGCAAATGCTACGAAGCGGTGCCAAAACCGGTTTTTGCCTATTTTGGATAATAAAGTGGTGGAAAAGGTGAATTTATTACGCTTTTTTTCCGTAATTTTGCCGGTAATTTATGATTCACGCTTTAATCAAATCAATTTAATGACCATTCGCACCAGGGCTTTATTGCTTTCCATAACCATTTCTTTTGGCGTAATGGCAACTTATGCCCGGGCTGCGGAAGACAGCGTTGTTCATCGCAAAAGTTTGATAACAAAGATTTTAGACTATTTCAGCAATGCGAACAAGCCGAAAACCGACAAGGCCTTTGATATAAGTTTCATTGGCGGTCCGCATTACTCGGCAGACGCGGGATTCGGCCTGGGGCTGATGGGAATGGGCATATACAACAGCAACGACTCGTTGATTCCTCCGTCGTCGGTATCGATATATACCGACATCACAACAAACTTGTGGCTGAAAGTGGGCGTGCAGGGCACGCATATATTTAACGGAGATGCGTCGCGTCTCAACTATGATGTCAATTTCCAGTCGATACACACTCAATTTTGGGGCATAGGCTATGCCGACGGAGCGACCAACGCAAACGAATCGGATTACAAATATCTGAAATCTGAGATACTCGCCGACTGGACAGTGAGGGTAGGGAAAAATGTGTATATGGGACCATTGGCGCAGTTCGACTATATACATGGGCGTGATTTTGAGAAACCCTGGCTGTGGCGTGACGAGCCTGCCCGCACGTTCAATCTCGGCGTGGGATTCTGCATGAGGCTCGACACGCGCGATTTTCTTACGAATGCATACCGCGGCATCTATCTTGATGTGACGCAAAGGTTCAATCCGCGCTTTCTTGGCAACAAGCAGGCATTTTCAATGACAGAGGTTACAGCCGCAAGTTACAATCCGGCATGGAAGGGCGCAACGATAGCCACACGGCTTCACGGGCGCGCCATGTACGGGCATGTGCCCTGGGGCTTGCTGTCGACAATAGGAGGCGCGAATACCATGCGCGGTTATTTCGAGGGACGATACCGCGATAAATGCGAGCTCGATGCCACGGTGGAGTTGCGCCAGCATGTATGGCGCAGAAACGGCCTTGTGGCGTGGGTGGGAGCCGGCACGGTCTTTCCGGCCTTCGACAAACTGCGCTGGCGTCATATCTTGCCGAACTATGGCATCGGCTATCGCTGGGAATTCAAGCACCGTGTCAACGTGCGTCTTGATCTTGGCTTTGGCAAACATTCTCCCGGCTTTGTTTTCAGTATCAACGAAGCCTTCTAAACATCTGCTTAATGAAAAAATATTCATATCTGCTAATCTGGCTTGTGCCTGTCGTGCTGATTGTGGCAAATATAGCCCTTGCCTTTACGGAAAGCGATCCGTTACTTGCAAAATTCGCCAACATAACTCTGCCTTTTGGCATCTACCTTATATTGATGGGGCTTTGGAAGCGTACAGGCGTATCGGCATTGCTGTCATTGCCCTTTATGATTTTTGCTGCATTTCAGATAGTCCTTTTGTTCCTGTATGGTGAAAGGATTATCGCCGTGGATATGTTCCTGAATGTGGCAACAACCAATTTTACCGAGGCGACAGAACTCCTTGCCAACCTCGTTTCTGCGATAGTGACAGTATGCATTCTGTATCTGCCGCCTTTGGCTTGGGGCGGATATCTTGCGGCAAAGAAGATATGCGCCACGGCTGCACAACGCCGCAGGGCTGTTAAGGCCGGTATAGCCTCGGCTTTGGCAGGGGCGGGCGCGCTTGCTGCCTGCTATATTGCCATACCGGGATATGCCGTGACGCGCAATCTGTTTCCGATAAATGTAATATCAAATATGTGTGAGGCCATAAATCGTTTCCATGCCACAAAGGCCTATCCCGAAACGTCGGCCGGATTCAAGTTCGACGCGCGCTCGACACATCCCGACTCTTTGCAGGAAATATACGTTATGGTTGTCGGAGAGACTGCTCGTGCCTGCAACTGGCAACTTGCCGGATACGGCCGCCGGACCACGCCTCGTCTTGCCGGTCGCAACGATATTGTGTTCTTCAATCGGGTGTTGTCGGAATCGAACACAACGCACAAGAGCGTTCCCATGATACTTTCGCCTCTCGATGCGTCGAATTTCGGTGATTCCATTTACCATACTAAAAGCATAATCGAGACATTCAAGGAGGCCGGATATCGCACGGCGTTCATCTCAAACCAGAAGCGCAACGGGTCGTTCATCGATTTTTTCGGAGAGCAGGCCGATGAGACCATCTTTATCAACGACGGGAGCAGTATGGAAGAGCGGTTCGACGCTGACCTCCTTGGCGAAATGGAATCATTTATCTCTCGCAATGCCGATGCCCGCAAACTGATGATAGTGCTGCATACCTACGGGTCGCATTTCAAGTATGAAGGCCGCTATCCTGCGTCCGCGGCAGTTTTCACACCCGACAATGCTCACGATGCCACTGCGTCTAACCGACCGGTCCTGATTAACGCCTATGACAATACAATAGCATACACCGACATGTTCCTCGACAGCCTTGCATCTTGTCTTGGCGCGACCGGCCTTCCGGCAGCCTTTGTGTATATGTCGGATCACGGAGAAGATATTTTTGACGATGAACGCGGACGCTTCCTCCACGCATCGCCAAATCCGACTTACTATCAGATTCATGTGCCTATGCTTGTGTGGATGTCAGACAGCCTCAGGGCAATAGAGCCGGATAAGTTTGGCGTTGCCCTCAGTCACGCTTCGTCTAAAATCTCGTCGTCGAAGTCGGCTTTCCACACGTTGGTAGACCTTGCCGGCATCACAACTCCGGCATACCGCTCCGATTGGTCTCTTACAGATACCGCTTTCGTGGAGCAGCCTCGGATCTACCTTAACGATTACAACGAGTCTGTTGCGCTTGACGCTTCGGGCCTGCGCCGTCAGGATTTAAAAATACTTGAACGATTCTGATGCTTTTGGGTATGCCGATTGTCTATTTTGAAAATGTTGATAAATTATTTATTTTTAGAAGTTGTCCAAAACGCGAGTTTAAATAATTGAAATATAATTATTTAACTTTTTTAAAACTTCCAAAAGTTTTCCAAAACTAAAAACCGTTGATAATTTTCGGCGGTTTTTTATTTTGTCAATTCGAATATTTGCCATAACTTTGCGGAAGTTTCGGTTAAGCCAAAACCGACCTCAATAACCATAATTTATAACATCAAAAACATAAAATCCTCATATATAAAATGATACAGACTGTGGTCAAGCGCGACGGACGTGTCGTCGGATATAACGAAGAAAAAATCAAGGCGGCCATCCGTAAGGCCATGCTCCAGACCGAACTCGGAGAAGACGAAGCACTTATCCAAAAAATAGTGGACAGAATCGGCGTTACCGGCCGCGAACGCATGACCGTGGAGGAGATTCAGGACCGTGTTGAGATTGAACTCATGAAAAGCCCCCGCAAGGAGGTGGCAAAACGCTATATTGCATATCGTGACCAGCGCAATATCGCCCGTCGGGCAAAAACACGCGACATTTTCCTCGAAATCATCGAGGCAAAAAGCAACGACATCACCCGCGAGAATGCGAACATGAACGCCGACTCTCCTGCCGGCATGATGATGAAGTTTGCCTCTGAGACCACAAAGCCGTTTGTCGACGACTATCTTCTTTCGCCCGAGGCCCGCGAGGCAGTAAACGCAGGATATATCCATATCCATGACAAGGATTATTATCCGACAAAAAGCCTTACCTGCGTGCAGCATCCGCTCGACAAGATCCTTAAATACGGATTTGTCGCCGGCCATGGGGAATCCCGGCCTGCAAAACGAATAGAGACCGCCTCGATTATAGGCTGTATCTCTATGGAGACTGCGCAAAATGAAATGCACGGCGGCCAGGCTATCCCGGCTTTCGACTTCTATCTTGCCCCATTTGTGCGCTCGTCTTTCATCGAGGAGGTAAAGAACATAGAAAACTTCACAGGGCTTGACCTCAGTCATCTCTACAATATGGAGTTTCCTGACTACACAAAAAATAGCCTGGACGGACTCGAAGGCGATGCCCGGTATCTGCAACATGCCATGAACCGCACGGTAAGCCGCGTCCATCAGGCCATGGAGGCATTCATCCATAACATGAACACTATCCACAGCCGTGGAGGAAACCAGGTTGTGTTCTCGTCGATAAATTACGGCACAGACACTTCGGCCGAAGGACGATGCATTATCCGCGAATTGCTCAACACCACATATGAGGGCGTGGGAAACGGTGCAACCGCAATCTTCCCGATACAGATCTGGAAGAAAAAACGCGGCGTAAGTTATCTGCCCGGCGACCGCAACTACGACTTGTATCAGCTCGCATGCAAGGTAACCGCCCGTCGCTTTTTCCCCAACTTCGTGAATCTGGACGCCTCGTTCAATCAGCATGAACTTTGGCGTGAAGACGACCCCGAGCGTTACCGCTATGAGATAGCCACGATGGGCTGCCGCACACGTGTGTTCGAGAATCGGTTTGGCGAGAAGACATCTATCGGACGTGGCAATCTGAGTTTCACCACTATCAACATCGTGCGTCTGGCCATAGAATGTATGCCTGTAAAAGACCCGGCAGAGCGTATCGATGCTTTCTTCCGCAAACTCGACAACATGCTTGAAGTCACGGCCCGCCAACTTTGCGACCGTTTCGATTTCCAGAAAACGGCGTTGGTGAAGCAATTCCCGCTTTTGATGTCGCGTCTATGGAACGGCGCGGAAGGGCTTGCTCCCACCGACACTATCGAGTCTGTAATTAACCAGGGCACGCTTGGCATCGGGTTTATCGGGCTCGCTGAATGCCTTGTGGCACTTACCGGCAAACACCATGGGGAATCGGAAGAGGCGCAGCAACTCGGACTTCGCATAGTAGGCTATATGCGTTCGAAGGCCAACGAATTCTCAGAAAGATATCAGCATAATTTCTCGGTGCTCGCCACTCCGGCCGAAGGCCTTTCCGGCAAATTTACGTCTAAGGACCGCAAATCCTTCGGCATCCTTCCCGGCATTACCGACAAGATATATTACACCAACTCCAACCATGTGCCCGTGTATTATCACTGCTCTCCCAGACACAAGGCCAAGATTGAAGCCCCGTATCACGAACTCACACGAGGCGGCCACATCTTCTATGTCGAGATTGACGGCGATGCCACTCACAATCCCGAGGCAATTGCCAATATTGTCGATCTCATGGATAAATACGACATTGGCTACTGTTCGGTGAACCACAACCGCAACCGCTGTATGGTATGCGGCTATGAAGATGCATCGGCCGACCTCAAGGAATGCCCCCACTGCCACAGTACGGCAATCGACCGTCTGCAACGCATAACCGGTTATCTTGTCGGCACTACCGATCGCTGGAACAATGCAAAACTCGCAGAACTCAACGACCGTGTTGTCCACAAATAATAACTCGCCGTCGACATTGCGTGTCCTCGATATTATCGACGGCACGATTGTCGACGGTCCGGGACTGCGCACTTCCATATATCTTGCCGGTTGCGCCCATCAATGTCCAGGATGCCACAACCCGTCGTCGTGGGATTTCGATGGCGGAGAGGAAATGTCGATTGAGGCACTTGTGGAGCATGTGCGTGAAAACGATTTCGATGTCACGCTATCGGGCGGAGACCCGCTGTATCAGTTGCCCGGAGTCATAGCCTTGTGCCGCAGGCTCAGGCACGATCTTGGAAAGAACATATGGCTTTATACAGGGTTCACCCTCGAAGAAATATCAGAATCGCCGGTTCTGAATGCGATACTTGATGAGGTGGACACGATAGTAGAAGGTCCGTTTATTGAATCCCTCCGTGACCCCGCACTCCATTTCCGTGGCTCCTCAAACCAACGCATCATCCACCTCGAATAATACAACAGTCCGCTAAATAATATTTTAGCGGACTGTTTTATTATTACGCTGAAAGATGATTAGCCGCAATTACTCCATTTTTGTTGAATTGACACATGAGATTATTTTCTCAATCTGCGGAGTGATTATGTGGCAAGGATAACTATCCATCCCTTTCACGGCTTTGAGCCCCTTCTGATGATAACGCCACTCCGAAAGATTGGAGGCCCAGCGCAACCAACGGCTTTTGGCAAGAATGGAATTAACGCGGCGTTTGAATAATATTGAGGGAGTGTCAACCGGCGCGCGGCTTACAATCTCGGCCTTTTCGATTGCCTCTTCGAATGTGATGCCGGTCGCAGACACTATCGAATTTGCCAAAGCCCTAAGAAATCCCCTGTATTCATCGGCATACTCAGGTGAAGTCTTGATTACAGAGGACGGGACTGTAAAGTCGGTTGCCGAGCCCTTGATTCGTTCTCGGGCACTGTAAAATACAGGCAACGTGACATATTTTCCTTCTAAAAGCGCTGCATGGTTGAAGTATTCCTCTGCAAGAAAGAGATTACGGAACAGTAATTCTCCCTTGTCGTCGAAACAGTGGCTGTAAATATTTTTGAATGTTGAGGTGCGTGTCAAGGCGTAAAGCAAAGATGCATACATCCCTTTCTCTGCCGAAAGGCGGTCGAGAGGATTGTCTGCATCGATGCGGCAGTCAAAATTTCGGATATACCGTGGAGAGAAATCAATGCGCCTGTCCCTCCCGGGGGTAAAAGTAAGATAATGTCCCTGGGCAATGCAATAGTCAGGATTCATGTCAAGAAAACGGGCGGCGGCCGCCAGGCCTTCGGGCACGGCAAAGTCATCGTCGGCGCAATATGCCACGTAGGGAGTGGTGATCAAGCCGAGTACGTCGTGTACCTTGACAAGCATGTGGGTGTCGGGATAATGACGATAGATAATATTATCACCGTCAATATCCCCTGAATATTTTTTGGCCGATGAATCCGGAATAAGGAGTTTCGCGCCTGTGCCCCGGTAGTAACTTATAAGACGTGCGAGACGCTCAGGCCGATTATGAGCCGGAATCAATATGGTGACATTATCGAGCAAGCCGGGACACATTCTATTTCACGCCTTTTGAACCCTTCACGCCTCCGCCGAGAGCAAAAATGTTTTGTGAGTAAGACACGGTTTTCATCGATGCATCGCGTTTGCGTTTTAGGGCGAGAGCCACAAGTCGTTCCATCAGTTTGTCGAATCCGATGCCGGATGCCTCCCACAGATAGAAAGAAAGAGAGCCGGGGATGGTATTAATCTCATTTACATATATATCGCGTGTGTCGCGGTCGATAATCATGTCGACGCGGCTTACACCGTGACACGACAGCACACGGAATGTCTCAGAGGCGAGACGTTGAATCTCCTTAGTCTCACTTTCGGGAAGATCGGCCGGAATACGCTTGGCCGACGCCTGCATGCCCTTTGTCCCTTTTGTGCCACCCATATATTTGTCTTCATATGAGAGAATCTCGCCCGACTTGATAGGTTCTTCAAGCACCGATGCCTGATATTCATCGCAGTCGCCGAGAACAGAGCAGTTGATTTCCTGAAGATGCTCCACCATATGCTCCACGATTATTCTGGCGGAATATTTTGACGCGTCTTCAATCCGGCTTATCAACTGGTCGCGGCTGTTTGCTGCACCAATACCCACGCTTGACCCGAGATTGGCCGGCTTGACAATCACCGGATATCCGAGTTTGGATTCAATTTGAGCGATAAGGGCTTCGCGCTTGGCAAACCATTGCTTGTCGGTGAACCATACATAATCCACTACGGGGATGTCTGAAGCCTGGAGAATCTGCTTCATTGTAATCTTATCCATTCCGTTGGCTGATGCAAGGGTGTTGCATCCGGCATATGGAATGCCGATTGAATCAAGGATTCCTTCAAATGTGCCGTCTTCTCCGTTTGAGCCATGAAGCACGGGAATGACGACATCTATTTTGGCTGCGACATTTGACCCGAACAGGCCGGTCTTCTTTTTATACAGGTTGTTGTCGCCATACTGAGGGATCATGTATACGGGTGTGCATTGGCGAAGCAGCGAGGGTATGTCGCGGTAATTGGCCACGTCGAGGAGGGCGTCGCCGGTATACCATTGTCCTTCTTTTGTGATATATACGGGTGTGACATCGAAGCGGTCGCGGTTGATGGCGTGCATGGCCTGCGATGCCGAGATTACAGAAATTTCGTGTTCGGTGGATCGTCCGCCGAAAAATACGGCAATACGGGTTTTCATTATCTGGGGTTAATTAAAAATTACTTGTACGGCGGCGAAATTCAGAAAGCGTGATGGCTGTGGCAATGGCCACATTGAGCGATTCTGATGTTGGTTCGCCGGGAGGATACGATGGAATATATAATTTGCGAGTGGCGGCCGCTGATGTCTCGGCGCTGATGCCGGACCCTTCGTTGCCCATCACTATAATGGCAGAGGAGGGAAGGGGAGCGGTATAGATATTATCGCCGTCGAGAGCCGTGGCAAACACGGGAAGCGAAGATGCTTTCAGAAATGAGGCAATGTCGTCGATGTAATAAACGCAAACACGGGCTATCGCGCCCATTGTTGCCTGCACCACTTTGGGGCTCCACATGTCAGCCGTGTCGGAAGACGCGTATATTGTGCGTATTCCCATCCAGTCGGCCACTCTTATTATAGTGCCGAGGTTGCCCGGATCCTGCACGCGGTCGAGCGCTAGATATAGTTTGTCCGGCGACGGGGCCGGCGCTTTTAATTCCGGGATAGAATATACGGCAACAACATCGGGCGCCGAAACCAGGGTTGAAATCTCTTTCATGTCGGCCCGGCTCACGATTTCCGCTCCAATTTCAGGATGGGCGCAAGCCCATTCGTCGAGAGCATATATGGCGTCGGCCTTGAAGTGGGCCAAGGTGTCGAGCACGCACTTCGAGCCCTGGGCCATGAACAGCCCCGATTGCCGGCGACCCTTGTGGGTGTCGAGCGATTTCAGAAGTTTTTTGCGTGCATTAGTGAGCGTTACCATTTGAGATTGGTTTTTTCTATGAGATGGCGGTCGGAATCAATGGTAGACCCTACTGTCGTGAGCAAGTCGCCGACAATCGCTCCATTTACAGCGATTGACATCGCTTCAATCTGCTGTTCGGCTGTCAAGTGTCTGCGGCCACCGGCAAAACGTATTTGCACCGTTGGATGCGCGAAGCGAAATATGGCAAGCGTGTCGAGAATTTCATCAGCCGGCAAAGGACGGGCATTTTCCAAAGGAGTGCCCTTTATCGGGCAAAGTATATTGACCGGAATTGAGACAGGATTTACTTTACGGAGAGCCACAGCCAACTCCGCCCGTTGTCTCATATTTTCACCCATGCCGATTATGCCGCCGGAGCAAATCTCAAATCCTATTTCCTTGGCGGCAAGAATTGTCTTTATCTTATCATCGACCGTGTGGGTAGAGCACAGGGTTGAAAAGAACCCGGGAGCGGCCTCGAGATTGCAGTGGTAGCGGCGCACACCGGCATCCCATAGTTTTTGCAACTCATCGGAGGAAAGCAATCCAAGCGACGCGCATGTGAAGATTCCGACTTCATCCTTGATTCGCCGCAGCATTGAGCAAATCTTGTCCAGGACCGGACCACGGGTTGCCTTGCCTGATGCTACCAAGGAAAACCGATGCACGCCTGCGTCCTTGTTTGTCTTGGCGGAGCGCAAACATTCGTCCTCATCCACAAGGTCGTAAACATCGCAGTGAGTATTGTAATGCGACGATTGCGCACACCATTTGCAGTTTTCGCCGCAGCGTCCAGAGCGGGCGTTGATTATGGAGCACGAATCGAAAGCAGAAGATGTCAATTCCTTTGTGATTTCTTTTGCAGCCTCTCGCAGGCCCGGGTCTCCGGCGTAATCAGCAAGAACTATTACCTGCTCATCAGAGATGCTGCCACCGCTGAGTATTATGTTTTTTAAAGATGCAATCATCATTTCAGGGAGTAAAATCAAGTGCAAAATTAGCAAATATTCTCAGAAAAAATGTAACTTTGCCGTAAATTTTACAAACATGTATTTAATCGCTTCTATATTAACGCTATTGGTCGCTGTGGCTGCTCTTTTAGCGCGCACTAAGGTCGACTTGATGATGATGCAGCAGAATTCTTACCGCATCAATCGTTACCGCTCATGGCAGAAGGAATCAGGCGACACATCCTCTGTGTCGCGTCTCATGGCATATATTTGTGCAGGCATCACTCTGGTAAAATGGGTGCCTATATTGGCCGGATTGACTGTACTGGCCATATTCGGAGTAATAGAATGTATACGCCTGTTCAGGAAAAAGTATAAGAAACCGCTTGTGTGGACGGCCCGCGTGCGGCGCATATGCGGTGTGGCCGTCGCTATTGAGGCCATTGTCATAGCGATTATTGGCTTTGGACATTACAGCGAGACGGCATATTATCTGTATCGTTGCGCCACAACAGCCGTTCTCCTCTATGCCGCATCCTATTGGATTGCCATAGCCTCTTTATGGCTGCTTAAACCTGTTGAAAAGCACATCGTTAAAAAGTATTATGATGAAGCGGCGTCTATTTTGCAATCAATGCCTGATTTGAAAATTATAGGCATTACGGGTTCATATGGCAAAACAAGCACCAAACACTATCTCTACCGTATTTTGTCGGAGCAATACGACACGTTGATGACTCCCGGAAATTTTAACACCACGCTTGGTGTTGTACGTACTGTCCGCGAGCATTTGAAGCCTTATAATGAGGTGTTTATTGTAGAAATGGGCGCAAAAGAGTGTGGCGACATCAAGGAGATATGCGATATGGTGCACCCCTCTATTGGAATTGTAACTGCCGTAGGCCCTCAGCATTTGGAATCTTTCGGGTCAATAGAAAATGTGCAGGCTACTAAATTTGAACTTGTAGACGCTCTTCCGTCCGACGGCTTCGCGGTGCTTAACAATGATTTCGACATGATTGCAAACAGGAATGTGAGCAATGTCGAGACCGCACGTTACTCGGCACAGCAGGGTAGGGTGGCCGATTATCACGCAGTGGATGTAAAATATTCTCAGCATGGCACAGAATTTACAATAGCATCGGCAGAAGGCAATATCATCACATTAAGTACACGCCTTGTGGGACGATGCAATGTGTCGAACCTTATGGCTGCCGTGATAGTAGCCATGCATATGGGTGTGCCTTCCGATAAAATCAAATATGCCGTAGGCCAAATCGAACAGGTGGAGCATCGTCTTAGCGTGAAATCGACAGCCGGAGGCATTACTATAATTGATGATGCCTACAACAGCAACCCTGTCGGCTCGGCTATGGCTCTTGAAGTTTTGGCCGGAATGACATCGGGACGCCGTATCATTATAACTCCGGGCATGATTGAACTCGGAGAAGACCAGCATCGTCTTAACCGTGAGTTTGGCGCAAAAATACCCGGATGTGCCGATGTAGCAATAATTGTCGGAAAATACAACCGCGAGGCCATAACCGAAGGCATTGGCAAAGCCGACAGCCTTGAAGTACACACAGTGGATTCATTTGCGCAAGCACAACAACTGCTGTTGTCGATAGCGCATAGCGGCGACACAGTGCTGTACGAGAACGATCTCCCCGACACTTTTAAATAACCGTCTCAACCCTCTTTCCATTAATGGCTAAAATAAAAGAAAAAACAGTTTGGTTCTGCTCTCAATGCGGTGCATCTTCTCCAAAGTGGGAAGGAAAGTGTCCGGCGTGTGGCGCGTGGAATTCTATGGTGGAGGAGAGAGTGAAGACCGGGCCGAGCCGGACTCCCTCGCCTGTGAGCCGAGGCAAAAGCAAGCCGGTGGCAATCTCAGATATTGAAGTGCAAAGCGAGTCTCGCATAAAGATGCCGTCCGGCGAACTCAACAGGGTGCTTGGCGGTGGGCTGGTGCCCGGCTCTCTCGTTTTGCTTGGCGGAGAGCCGGGTATAGGAAAATCTACACTTGTGCTTCAAAACCTGCTCGCAATCAAGTCTAAAACAATTCTTTATGTGTCGGGCGAGGAAAGCACGACACAACTTAAATTGCGAGCCGACCGCATTGGCCGAGGTTCCGACAATTGCTTCATTGTGTGCGAGACAAGTCTTGAGACAATCTTTGAGCATATCGAGGCGGTGAATCCCGGAATAGTTGTTATAGACTCTATACAGACTATTGCATCCGATGTGCTTGACTCAACCGCAGGCTCAGTCGGACAAGTACGCGAATGTGCCGCCCAGTTGCTCAAATATGCGAAAGAGTCGGGGGTTCCGGTTTTCCTTATCGGTCATATAACAAAAGAGGGAAGCCTCGCGGGTCCGAAAGTGCTCGAGCATATTGTCGATGCCGTGATTCAATTCGAAGGCGACCGCCAATACATGTACCGGCTGCTGCGCGCAATTAAAAACCGATTCGGAAGCACCTCTGAATTAGGAATTTACGAAATGGGACATCGTGGACTGCGAGAGGTTACAAACCCTTCGGAAATGCTGCTGTCACATAACGATGGCCAGCCATTGTCGGGGATAGCAATTGGCGTGACGATTGAAGGCGCAAGGCCGCTGCTTGTTGAGGCGCAGGCTCTTGTTAGCACTGCGGCTTACGGTACGCCTCAACGCTCGGTCACAGGATTTGATGGAAAAAGAATGAACATGCTTCTTGCCGTGCTTGAAAAGCGTGTTGGATTCAAACTTGCTCAAAAAGACGTATTCCTAAACATAGCCGGAGGATTAAAGGTGTCGGACCCGGCACTTGACCTGGCTGTTGTGTCAGCGATATTGTCGAGCAACGTAGATACCGCTCTCGACCGCACGACCGCTTTTGCCGGGGAAATAGGACTCTCGGGCGAAGTGCGCCCTGTCACGCGCATAGAGCAGCGAATAGCCGAAGCGGAGAAATTGGGAATGGAAACAATAGTTGTGCCGCGTCACAATCTGAAAGGAATCGATTTGTCGCGTTATTCAATCCGCATAGTTGAAGTGTCAAAAGTTGAGGAAGCATTCCGCCAACTGTTCACCTGATAGCACCACATTCCAAGTCCAACATACACCCAAGTCCGTAAAACGCAGCCATATAAAAACACCAGTACATAATTGCGTATAATTTGGATTATGTTAAATTGCACACAACAAATAAAGGGGATTATCATAATTATTAGCCCCCTATCGACCTTGTTTGCAGGAACATAATCCTCCGGATTGTGGAAGTAAAGAATTTTCACAATCCGGAGGATTGTGTTCCTGCATAGTTTATTCTATCATGCGACTTATGCTAAAATCAGGTTTGTCATTATACGGATTATATTTAATCCATTCATTAAGAGGAGCATTTGTTTCAGGTCTTGCGACTTGATAAGTTTCGCCACATCCGTTGAGCAAAATCATGTCGGGGGTATATGAAATTAACGACCAATAAATACCGCCATCAGGGTCGAATGCACATGTGTTGGGATTGAATTTTGAATTATCAATCTCAATATCGTTTTTGGTGAAAGAGAAATTGTTCGGCAAAATAGACATTGTGTATTCTCCGGTATTATTGTTTTTCATCATACGTATGTTTTGAAAAAACAAGGTGCCATTGCAATTGTTACGGGTGGCGGCAGCACGAATATACACCATTGACGGATTCACAAGATATACAAACATATGCCTGTTTGTGTTGATTTCACAATAAGGCATATCTCCTTGGATACCATATTGTGCTCCAAGACGCCATTCTTGCAGACATTTCTCCACATCGAGTTTATTCTTGCACTCCAACATGTTATATGGAGACACAATCTCGATGTCTTCAATTTTTTTCAGACGATTGCCAGATATTTCTATCACATCGTCAACC
>CANRZQ010000015.1 GCA_947644475.1 uncultured Muribaculaceae bacterium | reverse complement strand
TTGTTGGATTTTTTGTCAATAACGAGTCGTGCCATATTGTGTTTGAATTAAAAAATGCTCAGGGGTGGGCATCTTCATTATCAAGACAAGCATGGAGCTTTCGAAGATACGTGGCCATGAGCGTAATCGTGGTACAAAAGTAACAACTGAATTTCAAAAAAGCAAAATGAACGTATAAAAGCGACCGTTATTTAACATTAATTAATAATTAATTAATCTATAAATAGTTCTTTTTTATTATTCGCGTGGGATTACCAGCCGAAGTCGGCGAGGGTTTTTATTACTTTGTAGACGGAGTGGATCATGGAGCGGGGAAGTTCCTCGTCGGCCACGTCGGGGTTGTAGGAGACGCACCACACGTAGTTGCGTGGGGCGGGGGTGTCGGGCTATTCGTCGTCGGTTAGGTAGTTGTCGTAAAGGGAGGCGTATGCTGATATTTGTTCACTTAGGTATTCTTTCAATACGGTGTTTGTGCCGGCTTTGATTTTTGGTGGTATTTGAATTTCGGAGGGGATGTATAACCTGCCGAGATTTTCAACCATCCAACGGGTGAAGCGCAGGGCTTCGATTAACATCCTGTTGTTTGTGCCCGGAAGTATTTTTATTTTGCCGAATATTGTTTTGCCGGCGTCCCCTCTGATGAATCCGATACATTTACGCGGTTCGCCCATGGCGATTTCCTTATATTCTTTTAAGTCGGTTCGTGGGATGTATCCGACTAATTTGCCATCGGAATCGCGCAATATAGCATGGGCGTTTTTGTCGTGAGGGTTGTTCGGCTCCGGAAGTATTGTGCCAATAAAAGCACCTTTGTCTTTTTCCGTGCAATGGTGCCCGGCTCCTGCTATCGGACAGAACATGTCGGGTATGTCGCCAAACTCTCTGTCTGCGGGGTCGAAGGATAAAATATAAGGTTGTTTTTTGTTTTCCTGCGGCGATTGGCTTGTTTTAAGCACTCCTCTGATTATGCGGTAGGAGGTGTAAACTACGGAAGTTATGACGTATGCTCCGGCAATTACTTCAAGACTCATGGTGCTGGTTTTTTTTGAGGGGTGAAATTTGGCGTGATTTGATTTATTTGGCGTGGTTTGATTTAGTAGCCGAAGGAGGCCATGTGGGCTATGACTTTGTAGATGCGGCGGATTTGACAATTTATAAATCTTGAGCCGAGTCTTTTTTTTCCTTATTTCCCCGGTTGGGCGTATCAGGGATGTTTTGATAAACTATTAGTGACTCTTCGGGAGTGAATATAAAAGAAATTTCCAGATTGTCTTTAAAAAACGCAATGCTTTCTCCAATGGTTTCTCCATCGGTGTTGAGTAATGGGGTCGTAAATTTTTTAAAAGTTTTGCCTCGACCTGAATTCTCGAACGCCTCTGCAAATATAAGGTGCGGTGGTTTGTCGAGTTTTTGCCATTCTTTATTTTCTATGGAGCAATACATTTCGGACAGTTTTCCATTAATATATTCGGGACGAATTTTTATATAAAAAAAACGTCCGTTTAAAATAAATTCAAGATAAGAGGTATTAATGGTATACATGTCTTTATCATGTATTGGCGCATACTCGGCATTGACATCCATCCAATATTGCAAGCGGTTTTTCTCGTATAAGCATTTTATCACCGAGTCTACTTGAGCTTCGGTCATACCTATATGAAAATCCGAAATCAATTTTGTTTCAATGATGTCTGATTTCAAGGCTTTATCGTATGTCTTGTCAAAGTTTTTATTTTTAATTGCATCTTGCCGGTCACTTTTGTCCTGACATGAACATGCGACAATACATAAAATAAGAACCGGGAATATATTTTTCATAATCTAATATTTATAAAGAATTAGTAGCCGAAGGAGGCCATGTGGGCTATGACTTTGTAGATGCGGCGGATGAAGTGTTTGGGGAGGTCCTGGTCGGGGGTGTCGGGGTTGTAGGAGTGGAGGGTGAAGCGGTCGTCGGCGTCGGATGACGCGCGTACTACTTTGAGCAGGCGTCGGCTGTCTTCGAGTTCGACAACGTAGAGGGCGTTCATTTCGAGGTAAACGCGCCAGTCGTCGACGGCACGGAGGAGCACGAGGCTGCCGGGGGCGATGTTTGGGGACATTGATTCGCCGCTGACCACTACGGCGAAGTCGCCCGGCCTTGAATTGGGCCAGGGGATAAACTCCTGCACATATTCGGAGCCCATTTCGAGGGTGGTGCCGAATCCGCCTCGGACGTCGAGGTTGTTGACCGGCACGAGGTTGACCACAGATACTTTCCCTGCGGCGATGTCGGCGAATAGTCTCTCGCGCTCGTCGTCGGATACCTCTACTATTTCGTCGTGCGGCAACGGCCTTGACGTTCTCAGCATCTCGCCCTCGCCGGTGAGTAGCCATGTCCTATTTAGCATGGGGAATTTGCTAATGATTGCTTCAACCGTCCGATTCCTCATATTGTCATTTGTACGGCTGACACTGCCGTTGGAAAGTCCGACAGCCGACTCGAAGCCGGCGATTGTTAGCCCTTGGCTTTTTATAAATTCTTTTAGTCTATCTTTCAGCATAGTGTTAAATAGATGTTAAATAACTGTTAAAATTATGATTAGTCTATGATTAGTCTAAATATACTATTAACTTTGCATTGTCAATCAATAGTCAATAGTGACTACGTGGCAAATATAATAAATAATCAATAATTAATCAAGAGGATATGTGCAGATTATTCAAGGCGTTGCGCCGCATGACATACCGACGGGCATACCTAAGGCTTTACATGATACCGTACCAACGGCTTGCCGGCGGCATCAATGGCGACAAGGTTGCGGAATACGAGGCCGACCGGGTGTTCCGCTTGATATACGGCTTCGACTACAACGAGCCTGATGAACAAAAATAGCCCGACGGAATAGCGTCGGGCCTGATGGGCGGAGGTGTTGTACACGCCAATAAATTGCGGTGCAAAGATAATAATACAAAATAAATTAATCAAGATATGAACGAAGAATTGAGAATCATAGCAGACAACGAGCCGGTGCGTTCGACACTGGCCGACATGGAAGTGGGGGAGAGCGTGGCTTTCTCCGGAAAGAGGCTCCGCACGGTGGCGGTGACGTGTTCGGACATCGGCTTCGAACTGCGTCGCAAGTACCGCCGCCATATCGACCGCGAGCGGCACCTTGTGATCGCCACCCGCATGGCGTGAGAGCAATTACGAATTATGAATGACTAATGACGAACCGACAATGAAAGAGGATATTGCAACCAGCCGCATACGCCTGGCCATCGTGGCGATGCTTGCCACTGTGGCGGCCGTTATGCTGCTCTCGGAGCCGAACGAGGCCGACTGGGCTATAAACCTGCTGCTCATAAAGCCCGCGGGGGCGTTCATGGCCTGGCAGGCCGTAAGGCTCAGCCGGATTTGGAGGCTGTGACGATGCACGATGCACGATGCACAATGCACGATGCACAATGCACAATGCACAATGAGATGTTAGACTTACCATATATAGTTTAATTGCCTTTCATTTGGACTCTTGGCGCCGTGAGGCGCGGACAAATGATGTTTTTATTGAAATCATAATCAGCGATTTGGGGCGCACGCAAGAGTGCGGCGCTGTCTACAGAAAGAGGAGAGAGGCAACCGAGCCGGGCCGCGATGGCCGCCGCGAAGGTTTGCCTGCTTTCAGAAAAGCAGTCCCGGGGCAACGTCCCCGGGCAATGGGGACGGAACTGCCACGGAAATGCCGCGTGGCCTCGCAAAAACGGTTGAGGGGTCGAGCCCTCCGTCCCCGCCACCAAAAACCTAAATTACATATAACAATGACACGAAAAGAACAACAGCAGCCTCCGCATGCGGAGCAAATGGACGACGAAGACCGCGTGGTGCGCTTTGTCGACGACCAGTGGTACAACACCACGCAGGCTTACAAAAGAATGAGGATCTCGCGCTCGACGTTCTGGCGCCGGGTAAGCGCGGGAGCCGTGAAATGGAAACTGCGCCGCAATTTCCCCGGCAAGTGGTTCAAGGGGCGCGACCTCAACCACTTCTACAACGCCACCTGCGGCATATAGAAAGAGACATGTGTTAAGTTTGTTTTAGGGTTCCGGGAGGCCGCACGGCCCCGCCTGCACAGGCCTCCCGGTTTTTTACACCCCACACCGAACTGACGGAATTATCCAAATACCTCTAAATAAAATTACGATGAAGGAATTTAACATTAACGTGCACGTCCGTATAGGAGTGACAGAACAACTTTACGCGCTTGTGGCGGCCTTTGCCGGCGGGCAGGGCCGAGTGCCGGCAACGCAGGCGCAGGCACCCGAGCCAACGCCCGAACCGGCACAAGCGGAAATGCCCGCCGAAGCGGCCGAACAGCAGCCTGCTCCCGCCGCCGCCCCTGCGCCCGAATCGGCCAAGGAATATACCGAGGCCGACGTGCGCGCCGCCATGGACCGCGCCCGCCGGCGTATCGAGGGCGAGGACTACAAAGAAAACACCGCCGGCGAGGGCTACCAGAAATATCACCGCCAGTTGACCGGCGAGTTTAAGCGCATCGCGTCGTTGCTGGGAGCCGACAAGCCCAGCGCGTTGCCCGACAGCGCGGCCCGCGCCACCTTTATATCCCGGTGCGACGAACTGGTGATAAAGGGTGGGGAACTAACCACTGAATCGCCTTTTTTAAGATGGGAGCGCACGCACTGTTAAGCCCGTCGGCGGCACACCGCTGGCTAAACTGCACGGCCGCCCCACGCCTTGAAGCCCGCGTGGAGGACACCGGCAGCACCTTTGCCGAGGAAGGCTCACTGGCCCACGCCTACTGCGCCAAAAAGTTAAAGGCGTTTTTAGGCCTGCCTGCCGACGGAGAGGAAAAGGAGATCGCCGCGCTCGACGCCCAATATCACACCGGCGAGATGGACGAGTATACTGACACCTACGCCGCTATCGTGCTCGAGAAGTTCAGCGCCGCCCGCGCCCAGGTGAAAGACGCGCAGCTGCTTGTCGAGACGCGCCTTGCCTTCGGGCAGTATATCCCCGACGCCTTCGGCACCGCCGACGCCATCATTATCGCCGACGGCACCATGGAGGTTATCGACTTCAAGTATGGCAAGGGTGTGAAGGTGTCTGCATGGCATAATCCGCAAATGCTAATTTACGGCCTCGGGGCCTACGATAAATTCAACTTCGACTACAATATACAGCGCGTGCGCATGACTATCGTGCAGCCCCGCATCGACAATCTCAGCGAGTACGAAGTAAGCACCGCCGACCTGCTGGCATGGGCCGCCGACGAACTGGCCCCCAAGGCCCTGTTGGCTTACAGCGGCCGGGGCGAGCAGAAGCCCGGCGAGTGGTGCCAGTTCTGCAAGGTGAAAAGCAGTTGCCGGGCTTTGGCCGACTTATGCGCCGGAGCCGCCGGAAAAGACCCGCGGCTGGTGAGCGCGAAGGAACTGGCCGAGGACATCCTGCCGATACTTCCGGCGGTGAAGACCTGGCTCGCCGGCGTGGAAGACTACGCGTTGCAGCAGGCGATGCACGGCGTGCGGCTTCCGGGATGGAAGGTAGTGGAAGGACGCAGCAACCGGAAAATCATAAATACGGAAGGCGCGGCGGCCGCCCTCAATGGCGCCGGCTACCCCGACGAACAGATCTACAAGCCGCAGGAACTGCGGACCATTACCGACCTGGAAAGGCTGATAGGCAAGAAACTGTTCGCGGCCCTGGCGGGCGGCTTCATAGAAAAGCCCGCAGGCAAGCCGACGCTGGCTCCCGAAAGCGACAAGCGCCGGGCCATAGACCCCGTGGCCGACGACTTCAAGGACGTGGAAATATAAATAACACCTCAAAAAACCGGCCCGGCGTATTCCGGGAGTAGATAAAACGAAAACGCGATGATAAAACCAATCGTAAAAAATGAAGGACGCACCGTGGTAATAGGCCCCTGCCGCCTGTCGTACACCCACCTTTTCAGCAAGTACGCCCCCGATGGCGACAGCGACAACGGCAAGTACATGACCAACGTGCTTATCCCCAAATCGGAGAAAGAAACCATAAAGGCCCTGCGCGACGCAATCGAGGCCGCCAAGAAAGCCGGCATCGTGTCGAAGTGGGGCGGTAAAGAGCCTAAGAAACTCGACCTGCCGCTGCGCGACGGCGACACCGACAAGGAAGGCGACGAAGTGTACGCCGACCACTTCTACCTGAATGCCAAGTGCACCGCGCGCCCCGGCATTATCGGCAAGGACCGCGCCCCGATTGTCGACGAGGAAGAAATTTACAGCGGCGTATGGGCTGTGGTGTCCATTACCCTTTTCCCCTACGACGTTAGCGGAAACCGCGGAGTAGCCGTCGGCCTCAACAACGTGATGAAGTTTAAGGACGACGAGCGGCTGGGCGGACGCGCAAGCGCCGAGAGCGACTTTGCCGACGTTGACATGGAAGACGACGAAGACCTGTAACCCGCAGGCAGCAACACCTAACCGGCGGCCCGTATGAACCATATATGCGGGCCGCCTTTATACCAAACCAATGAAAGAATTAGGCATAGATATTGAGACGTACAGCAGCCACGACCTGCAAAGTTGCGGCGTCTACAAGTATGTGGAGGCGGAAGACTTTACCATACTTCTGTTTGCATACAGCGTGGACGGCGGCCCTGTGCAGTGCATCGACCTTGCCTGCGGCGAGACACTGCCCGGCGAGATAGTGGCCGCACTGCGCGACCCCGCTGTGGTAAAAACGGCCTTCAATGCCGCCTTTGAGCGTGTCTGCATAAGCCGGTATTTCGGCTGGCCGCTTATGGATCCCGCGCAATGGCGGTGCACCATGGTGAGCGCGGCGCGCATGGGCCTGCCGCTGTCGCTGGGCCAGTGCGGCGAGGCGTTGAGACTGGCCGAGGGCAAAATGAAGGAGGGCGCCGCGCTTATCCGCTATTTCTCCTGCCCCGCACGAAAGAAAGACGGCACATTGATACGCCGCCTGCCCGCAGACGCCCCCGACCGGTGGGCGGCCTTCAAGCAGTACAATATCCGCGATGTGGAGGCCGAGCAGGCCATATTGGCCAAGGTGCGCCGGCTGGCTCCCGCGCCCTTCGACGAGGAACTGTACACCGTGGACCAGATTATCAACGACCGCGGCGTGATGATCGACCGCACGCTGGTTGATAACGCCGCCCGCTTCGACGAGGAATACAAGGCGCGGCTGCTTGCCGAGGCACGGCTGCTCACGGGCATGGATAACCCCAACAGCCCCGTCCAGATTAAGGAATACCTGCGCCGCACCACCGGCCATGCCTTCGCCTCGCTCGGTAAAGGCAGCCTCGACGAGATAGAAAGGCAACTGCAATACTGGCCCAAGGCCGCCCGCGTGCTGTCTATCCGGCGCGAGATGGGAAAGACCAGCAACAAGAAGTACAACGCCATGCAGGCCTGCGTGTGCGCCGACGGACGCATACACGGCCTGTTGCAGTTTTACGGGGCCGCACGTACAGGCCGATGGGCCGGCCGCCTGGTGCAGGTGCAGAACCTGCCGCAAAACCATCTGCCGGATCTGGACTACGCCCGGTGCCTGGTGAAGGCCGGCGACCTCGACGAGATGGAACTGAACTACGCCAACCCCACGCAGGTGCTGTCGGAACTGATACGCACGGCCTTCGTGGCAAAGCCCGGATGCACCTTCCACGTGTGCGACTTTTCCGCGATTGAGGCGCGTGTGATAGCGTGGCTCGCCGGTGAGGACTGGGTGCTCGACGTGTTCCGCAAAGGCGGCGATATTTACTGCGCCACCGCCTCGCAGATGTTCGGCGTGCCCGTCGAAAAGCACGGGGCCAACGTCGCGCTACGCCAGAAAGGCAAGATAGCCGTGCTCGCCCTGGGCTACGGCGGCGGCGTGGCCGCCCTCGAGGCTATGGGCGGCGGCCGCATGGGCCTTAGCGAAAAAGAAGAAAAGGAAATAACCAGCCGCTGGCGCAAGGCTAACCCGCGCATCGTGAAACTGTGGGCTACCTTAGAAAAAGCCGCGACGCGCGTGCTCAAAGAAGGCGGAAGCGTGCAGATACACCGCGGCATTACCGTCGCCCGACAATGGGGATGCCTCACCATTACCCTGCCATCCGGGCGCACCATCTGCTACCCCCGCGCCTCCGTAGGCATCGAATACGGCGACGGCCCCCGCGGCGATCACGAAATCATAGAATACGAAGGCCTGAACCAGACTACCAAGAAATGGGAGAAGATACGCACCTACGGCGGCAAACTGACCGAGAACGTGGTGCAGGCCGTGGCCCGCGACATACTGGGCTGCGTTATCCTCCGTGCCCACCATGCAGGGCTAAATATCGTCTTCCACGTCCACGACGAAATAGTGGTGGAAGCCGAGGAAGGACAGACCCTGGCCGATATTGAGAACCTGTTTAGCAAACCCATTGAATGGTGCCCCGGCCTGCCGCTGAAAGGCGCGGGCTACACCACCCCCTACTACCTGAAAGACTAAGATATGGCGCACAACGTAAAATCCATTCGCAAGCGATTTGCCGAGCGGCAAGCGAACGCGCCGAGGCCGAGGCATGGCTTAGCGGCTATTGACAGATAAATTAAACACTGAACAATGGAAGAAGAAAACACCAAGATATGCGGCAACTGCCTTTTGTGCCTGCATACTTATTTTGGCTGTGAATGCGGCCTTACCGACAATAATGTGGAATATACCCAGGAAGGCTGCGCCGACTACTTACCCGAATAGCAATGAACATGAAATTAAGACACGATTTTACAATAGACCTGGCCACAGGCCACAGCCGCACGTCGAAAAAGTGGCGCAACCGGCACTGGCAATGGTCGGAACTTCTGGAGCGGTGCAGCAAGACGCAGCGCACCGGTGAGACGGCGGCGGAATACGCCCGCATGAGCCGCGAGGAGCAAAGCAACGTAAAGGACGTGGGCGGCTTCGTCGGCGGCTACCTGGCCGAAGGAGTGCGCAAGAACACTAATGTGCTTTACCGCACCGTGGCCACGCTCGACATCGACTACGGCACCCCCGACGTGTGGGACGACTTTACCATGGCCTTCGGCTTCGCCGCCATGCTTTACAGCACCCACAAGCACAGCCCGGAGCACCCGCGTTACAGGCTTGTGTTTCCGCTGTCGCGCCAGGTGAAGCCCGCCGAATATGAGCCGCTTTGCCGCAAGATAGCCGCCGAACTGGGCATCGACCTTTTCGACGACACCACCTATGAGCTGCCGCGCCTGTTCTACTGGCCGAGCACAAGCCGGGACGCGCCCTACGTCTTCGAGTACCAGGACGGCCCCGCCTGCGATGTGGACAAGATCCTTGCGCAGTATGTTGACCCCTTCGACGTGTCGGCATGGCCGATGTCGAGCCGCGAGGGCGATGTGGTGGCGCACATGGCAAAGAAGGCCGGCGACCCGACGGAGAAGCCCGGGCTGATAGGAGCCTTCTGCCGGGCCTACGGCATTGAGGATGTCATTACGCAGTTCCTCGGCGACGTCTACGAGCCCACCGCAGTGCCCGGCCGGTATACCTACCGACTGGGCAGCGTGGCCGGCGGCCTGGTGTGCTACGAAGGGAAGTACGCATACAGCCACCACGAGACCGACCCGGCGGGAAAGCAACTTAGCAACGCCTTCGACCTTTGCCGCATCCACCTCTTCGGCGTGAAGGACGAGGGCACGCGCACCGCCGACGTGACCCGCAGGCCCAGTTACCTTGCCATGCAGGAATTCTGCGCCCGCGACAAGAACGTGCGTCTGCTTATGGCCCGCGAGCGGCAGGCGTCGGCGGCCGACGACTTCGCCGATGTGGAGACGCCCGAAGACTATAACGACGACTGGAAGGCCGAACTGGAGTACACCAAAAGCGGCAAACTCATATGCAGCGTGTCGAACATAATGCTGATACTGGAAAACGACCCCGCGCTCGCAGGCAAGGTGTGCCACGACCTGTTCAGCGGCTTCGACATCGTGCGCGGCCCCCTGCCGTGGAATCCCCGCGCCACGGCATGGACCGACCGCGACGACGCCAACCTGCGCGTATGGCTGGAAAAGAACTACGACATCACGGGCAAGGAAAAGATTAACGACGCCATGACGGCCGTGCTTACCCGGCACAGTTTCCACCCCGTGCGCGAGTATCTCGACGCCCTGCAATGGGACGGCACGTCAAGGCTCGAGCGTCTTGTCATAGACTATATCGGAGCAGCCGACACCGAGATAAACCGCGCCATGACGCGCAAGCACTTCGCCGCCGCCGTGGCGCGCATATTCCGCCCCGGCATCAAATACGACCAGTGCCTTATCCTCACCGGGCCCGAGGGCGCGGGCAAGTCAACCCTGCTGAACATAATGGGCGGGCCGTGGTTTAACGACAGCGTCACCACCACCGAGGGCAAGGAAGGCATGGACCAGTTGCGCCGCAGCTGGATAATAGAGTTGGGCGAACTGTCGAGCATCAAGCGCAGCGACGTGGAGAGCGTGAAGGCCTACCTGTCGAAGCGCGTCGACATATACCGCGCCGCCTACGACCGCCGGGCGGCCGAGCACCCGCGCCAGTGCGTGTTCTGCGGCACCACCAACGAGACACATTTCTTGAAAGGCGACACCGGCAACCGCCGCTTCTGGGTGATAGCCGTGGACCCGTCGCTGCGGAAGCACGGCGACTGGAAGGCGGCGATAACCCGCGACCGCGACCAGCTGTGGGCTGAGGCCGTGGCAGTCTGGAAGCAGGGCGAAAGGCTATATCTGGAAGACGAGGCCCTCGAAGCCCAGGCGCGGCAAATGCAGGCCGAGTTCAACGACGACAGCGACGACCCCGTGGCCGGCATGCTCGCCTCCTACCTCGACACCCTCCTGCCGCCCGACTGGGGGCTGAAAGACATACGGCAGCGGCGCGAATGGCTGCGCGACCCCGGCGGCGACCCCACGCTGGCCAAGGGCACCGAGGTTAGGACGCGCGTGTGCGCGGCGGAGTTTATCTGCGAGGCGTTAGGCAAGGAAATGGCCGACAGGGATTACAAGTACATGGCCCGCAAGGTGTGCAAGTTAATGGATAAACTGCCCGGCTGGGAACGCACGGGAACCAGTCGGCACGCGGAAAAAATATATGGCAGGCAGAGAGGCTACGCGAGGCGAGAGATAGTCAACATAGAAGACGATTTATTGTAACTGTCAACCGAAAATCCAAGCGGGAACAGCAAAAAGCGCAAAATTGGTGAAAATTGGCAAAATTGGCAAAAATAACAAAAACGAGGGCAAAAACAACAAATAACGGCAACCAAAAAACACCGTTGACATGTTGGTTGACGTATTCGGTTGACGCCTAAATATTTAAATATCAATATATAATACTAATGTCAACTAAGTAAACTAAAAAGTACTATATGGGATATAATAATTATATACATATACTTATATGTAGAAAAAAAATAGTACGTACGCGTATATAGTATAATATATAGAAAGCAGTGGTTGCCCGGTTGCCCGGTTGCCACGCCAAAATAGGAGCAATGGATAAAGTAGAAAAAATAGTAAGGCACGCCGAGGTATCGGAGAAGGCGATAGAACGCTATCTGTGCAAGACGGTGACGGGCCTGGGAGGCGTCTGCCTCAAATATGCCAACGCGGGCATGACGGGCTACCCCGACCGCGTGGCCCTTATGCCGGGGGGCCGGTGCCTGTGGTTTGAGTTAAAGAGCCTGGGCCGCAAAGTGTCGAAAGCGCAGGCAATCCGCATAGCGCAGCTGGCCGGCATCGGCCATCGCGTCTATGTCTGCGACAGCAAAGAAAGTGTCAACGCCGTTTTTAAAAGCCTGGGATATGCTGTTTAGACCTTACGACTACCAGCGCACCGCCATGCAGTGGATTTTAGACAAGCCTCGCTGCGGCCTTTTCCTCGACATGGGACTTGGCAAGACGGTAAGCACCCTTACGGCGTTGCAGCAGTTGATCGACGACTGCGAGGTAAGCCGCATACTGGTTGTCGCGCCCAAGAAGGTGGCGGAGACGACATGGACCACCGAGGCCGAGAAATGGGACCACTTGCAGGGCCTAAGGGCGGTGAAGGTGCTGGGAAGCGAGAAAAAACGCTGCGAGGCACTGGCGGCGAAGGCCGACGTCTACGTCACCGGCCGCGACAACTTTGTGTGGCTTGTAGGCAAATACGGCGGCCGGCTTCCCTTCGACGTGCTGGTGATCGACGAGCTGACCAGTTTCAAGAATCCCAAAAGCGAGAGATTCAAGGCCATGCGCATCGCCGCGGCCTCGGTGAAGCGCGTGATAGGCCTGACGGGCACGCCCGCGCCCAACGGCCTGATAGACCTGTGGGCGCAGATGTACTGCATAGACCAGGGCGAGAGGCTGGGCAAGTCGGTGACCCGCTACCGGGAAACCTATTTCGAGCAGCACCGGTGGAACAACATCGTGGTGCGATGCGAGGTGAAAAAGGGCTGCGAGCGGATTATCCGCGACAAGATAGCCGACATATGCCTGAGCATGCAGGCCAAGGACTATTTGCAGTTGCCTGACATGATAGTGCACAAGGTGAGGATAGACCTGTCGGCGCGGATGGCCGAGGCCTACCGGAGGTTTGAGCGCGACAAGGTGCTGGAATTCAAGGACGCCCACCAGGGCGAGGCCGCAAACGTGCTGGCAAACAGCGCGGCCGCGCTTATGAACAAACTAAGCCAGTTTGCCAACGGGGCCATCTACGACGACGAAGGGAACGTGCACGAGATACACAACGAGAAACTCGACCGCCTGGCCGAGATAGTGGAGGCCGCCAACGGCGCCGGCGTGCTGGTGTTCTACCAGTACAGGCACGACACGGCCAGAATCGTGAAGCGGCTCAAAGGCCTTAAAGTCCGGGTCTATGAGGGTGCCGGGGACCTGAAAGACTGGAACGACGGTAATATAGACGTCTTATTGGCGCACCCGGCAAGCACCGCGTTCGGGCTGAACATGCAGCAGGGCGGCCACTACATAGTGTGGTACGGCACGGGCTGGAACCTGGAACTGTACCAGCAGGCCAACGCGCGGCTGCACAGGCAGGGGCAGAAGCACCCCGTCACAGTGTACCAGCTGCTGTGCGGCGGCACCGTGGACGAGAGGGCAAGCAACGCCCTCGACGGCAAAAAGGGCGTGCAGCAAAGCCTATTGGACAGTCTGAATTATTTATTACGAAAATATGAGCAATAGAAGGCGCGTAAACATATCCGTGGATCCGAAGACCTACGAGAAGTTGCAACTGCTGAAATCGCAATATGGCTTCAAGAGCAGATGCGAGCTGGTGGTGGCCTTCCTTCATATCCTGCTGGACCGTCTGGAAGACACCGCCGGCCGCAAGTACGACATGCCCGAGGACGACGGGGCGTACATAGAGAACATGTTCGACGAACTGGGCCACGTGGAGCGCACGCCCGACGGCACCGTGCCCGTGAGGCATAACAACCGGCATCTGCAATAACGGGCTATGGCAAAGGACAAGGACTACCGGCAAATGATTCACACGGCGCGATGGGCGGCGCTGCGCCGCTCGGTGCTGTCGGCGCATCCGCTGTGCGAGCGATGCCTCGAGCAGGACAGGACCGAGGCCGCCACCGAGGTGCACCATATATGCCCTGTCGAGGACGCCGTGGCCTATGCCGACAAGCGGCGGCGCATGTTCGACCCCTCGAACCTCCGCGCCCTCTGCCACAACTGCCATGTCGAGGCGCACAAGGCCTTGGGAAGGGCAGGGAAGGCCGCCGCCATCAGGCGCAACGAGGAGCAGACGCGGCAGGTTATAGAAAGATTTTTTGGAAAGAGGGCCGAGACGTGACAGAGGGGGGGGGCATTTTTTTAAGATACCCCCCTCGGCGTTAAACCTCACGGCCCCGTTCGAAAATACGCAAGCGAATTTTTGGAATTGCGGAACTTTTGGTTTTTTAACAAATAGTGCAAAATTTTGTAAAAATATGGCGAAAACAGTAGCAGAATACAAAAAAGACATAGTCAAGCAGATGAAAGCGCACAAGACGTACAGCGCCGGGCTCGACATGCAGATTACCGGCCTGGCCTCGGCGATGCGCAATCTGGAAATGGCTAACGACCAGATCGACGGCCTTACCGAGACAACCGTGTGGGAAGAAACCCGCTACGGCTCGAAACTGGCTCCGCACCCAGTGTTCAAGATAGCGAAAGAAGCGCAGGATATGATAACGCGCCAGATGAAGGCGCTGGGGCTTACCGCCGAGGACCTGGCCGGGGAGATAGAAGACGACCCGCTGGTGGAAATGACAAAGAGACTGACCAGAAAGCGCAAAAAGTCGATAGTTATCAAACCGGATAAATAGCAGATGACAGAAGAGGAAAAAGACAGGCTGCGCCTGGCGAAGGCCGATGTGACGGCGAAACTGGCCGCTATGGACATAGGCCGCTACCGGCTGTCGGATGTCGATGGCCGGCTGGACCGGTATGTGCGCGGAGTGGCCGGCGACCCCGGCGGCCATAACCTGTATGAGCAGCTGGCGGTGGCGCGCTTCCTTGCGATGTGCGACCGCTACGGCATAAACGTGACAGAGGTGCAGCAGTTTTACGACTTCTACGAAAGCCTGTATTTTCCCGGGAAGGCCGGGCTGCAACGCTACCCGCTGACGCCGGTGCAGGCATTCCAGTTCGCCGGCATCTTTGCCTTCTGGCAGGGTGGGCGCCGGGTGGTCCGTGAGGTAGTGCTGTACGTGCCCCGCAAGTTCAGCAAGACCACCGGCACGGCGTCGCTTGCCATCTACGACCTGCTCTACGGCGACGCCAACGCCGAGTGCTACACGGCGGCCAACAGCGCCGACCAGGCCAAAAAGTGCTTCGACGTGATCCGCGGCTGCATGCGCAAACTGGATCCGAAAGAAAAACGCTATCTGGTAAACGAGCAGGCAATAAAAAGCCGCCGGCGCGACCGCAGCGCCTTTGCCCAGTGCCTCACGGCCAACGCCAAGACCAAGGACGGCCTCAATGCCTCGACTGTGATAATGGACGAGTTCAGCCAGGCGCAGGACAGTGACCTGCTCACGGTGCTTACCACGTCGATGGGCGTGCGCGACAACCCCCTCACCGTGATAATCACCACGGCCTCCGACGTGTTCGACGGTCCTTTCTACGACATGCTTCAAGGCTACAAGGCCGTGCTCCTTGGCGAGTACGACGACGACGGGCTGTTCGCCCACCTGTTCGAGCCCGACATCGACGACCCCGAGGACAGCGAGGCAACATGGCGCAAGGTGCATCCGCATTTAGGCATAACCGTTAATCCGGACTTCTACGAGCAGGAATACAAGAAGGCGCAGCGCAACGGAGCAGAGGCCATGCTCGCCTTCCGCACAAAACTTTTGAACATCTATGCCGAGAATGAGCAGCGGTCGTGGATAAGCGCGTCGCTCGCCCGCCGTATCAGCCGCCCGATGCCCCTCGACGCCATAAAGGGCCGGCCCGATGCCATGGTGGCCATTGACCTTTCGGAGAGCGACGACTTCTCGGCCGTGACAATGGGGCTCTACGATCCGGCCCTGCAAAATTTCAATTTCCACACCGCCTACTTCTTTCCCGAGGGCGCGCTGCCGGGGCATCCCAACGAGAAACTTTACAGGGCGTGGGCCTCGAAAGGCTTCTTGCGGCTCACGCCTGGCGACGTGATCGACTACCGCGTGATTGTGGACTACGTGCTGTATCTCAACACGGCGGTGCGCATCCTCGGCATAGGCTACGACCCGTGGAAGAGCCAGGAGGTGATAAACATGCTCGCGGCATCGGGCGCCGGGGGCGTGCTTAAAGGCGTGCGCCAGACCTATGGCACGTTCACCGCGCCGGTCGAGAGTTTCGAGCACGGAGCCAAGACCGGCCATATCTTCATCAACGACAACCCCATCAACGCCTACTGCTTCGGCAACGCAGTGCTCGACACCGACAACCTCGAAAACTGCAAGCCCGTAAAACGCCGACACACCCAGAAAATCGACGGCGTCATCACCATGCTCATGTGCCTGCGCCTGTTCATCGACTACGAGCGATAGAAATTTTTTTGAAAAACTTCGCAAAAAATTTGGATAGTAACGAAATATTTACTATCTTTGTAATGTTGAAAGACAAGAGAACATCAACACATTGTTTAACTCAAAAATCTTCAAAAATGTCAGACGAAGAATTTGCAAAGGAGGTAAAAGACCTTGTTGACATGCTCAACAACCTCCGCCGAATCAAGGACAAAGGTCGAAGGCCTTGGTTGAAGGCCGAAATTAAAGAGCAGTTAAGAAAACTGCTGAAAGATTAAAAAAAACAAACCTCTCTCCTCCTTTTCGGGGGGGGGAGAGGGATTCAAAATAGACGCTACAATGATAGATAATGAAAATTTAAAAGTGAATAATCCCGTGCTCTCCAAATTGCAGTTTATGGACGACCGCCAAGACCTTTTGCGGGTGTTGAACGGTGCATATATAGCCGAACGCTTCTTTGGAAAATCCGGATGTTGGTTCAGCCAGAAACTCAACAACAATATAAAGAACGGCAAGCCGTGTGAATTTACCTCCGAGGAGTTAAAGACGCTGAGCGACGCGCTCTATACCATTTCATACGAGTTGCAGGAATTGGCCGACAGTCTGCATTAAGAGTTAAACAATTCTTCGTCTGACAGCGCATCAGACATCGGCGCCCGAGCGCGACATGACCAACAAAGCCATGTCGCGCTTTTTTTGAAAAATACTTGCTGAAAAATTTTGCTATTTCAAAAAATAGCATTATCTTTGTGGTGGAAATCAAAACAAGTGAAAAATGAAATATAACGAACTCCACAGAAAACTAAGGCTGGCCGGATGTTACCCCACCGGGAAAACAAGAAACGGTCATCCCGAGTGGTTTAGCCCGATAACCAATCAGTGCTTCACTACCGGTTACCACGGCAAAGAAGAAGTAGCCAAAGGTACTTTCTTTTCGATTAAAAAGTCGTCCGGCGTAAAACTCTAAAAGGGAGGGGCGAAAGCCCCTTCAATTAAACACTCTCCACAGATTAAACGTTAAACAATATAATAGCAATAATATGGTACATGCTAAAGTTTTTATTTGCCGCGAGTCCGACGGCTCTTATTCCTGCTACGTCGACGACAAGGCACCTATCAATTACGGCCTTGTAGGCGAGGGGAAAACTGTCGCCGAGGCTATCGCCGACTGGAATGGTACATATGAGGCCATGAAACAAGGGTATGCCGAGGATGGCCGCGAATTCGTCGAGGCTGAGTTTTCTTTCGCTTATGATGTCCCCTCCTTTCTCGCCTACTATGCCGACCTTATTTCTTTCAAGGGTCTTGCAAAATTTACAGGCATTTCTGCCGCCCAACTTTCGCAGTATGCCACCGGCTATCGTAATCCCTCCCCCAAGACAGTCGTCAAGATACAGGCCGGCCTTCAGTCGCTGGCTAACGAACTGAGCCAAGTGGCACTCGTTTGATTTCCACCCATAGAGTATTTCATTCACTTGGCTCGGCCCTCGCCCTCGCGGCGGGGGCTTTTTTTGTGTCCGGGCGGGGGCGTTTAGAAGCGGGTACCACTTTCGGGGTTTTGACGGAAGGGTAGAAACACCCCGCCCAAAATGCGCATTTTTAGATACATCAAAAACATATTCAGCCGCGAGGACACGGCGGCGTCCCCGTCGGTCGACATCGGCTCTCTGCCGGGGGCTTCGGCTCTGTGGCCTGCGGCGGGTGCGGCTCCGCTGCGGGTGGCCACTGTCTACCGCTGCGCCAACCTCCTTGCCGACAGCGTGGCTAACCTGCCCCTGCGCTATATGCGCCGCCGGGGCGACATCTTTGTCGAGGCCGCCGACACCCCGCTCCACTATCTTTTGAGCGTGCAGCCGTGCCCGTATATGTCGCCGTTCGATTTCATGCGGCAACTGGTGCTCGACATGCTCCTGCGCGGCAACGCCTACATTGTGCCCGTCTACGACCCCGCGGGCCTCTCGGAAGGGCGCATCGAAATTGGCCGCCTCGCTCTTGTCAACCCTTCGGCAGTAGGCCACGACACGATACACGACCGCTACACCGTGAACGACATAACGGCCGGCATACACGGCACCTTCGACGAAAGCGAGATTATCCACATCAAGAATTACACCCGCGACGGCAAGACAGGCATCTCCACGCTTTCGTTTGCCCGCACCGTGCTGTCGATAGCCTCCGCCGGCGACCGCGAGACCCTCAACCGCTTTGCCAACGGCGGCACAGTGCGCGGCATCGTGAGCAACGACACGAGCGTGCGCGGCTTCGGCGAATACCAGGACCGCCAGCTCGACCTCATGGCCGAGGACCTGAACCGCCGCATCAATGTGCAGGGGCGCGCCATAACGGCCGTGCACGGCCAGGCGCATTTCGACCAGATAAGCATGAGCAGCGCCGACATGCAATTCCTCGAGAGCCGCAAGTTCACCGTGCGCGACATCTGCCGCTTCTTCGGCGTGCACCCGTCGTTTGTGTTCGACGACACGAGCAACAATTACAAGTCGGCCGAGATGGCCAACGTGGCCTTCCTTGCCAACACCCTCAACCCCATACTCCGCAAGATAGAGGCCGAGTTCCACCGCAAACTCGTGGCGCCGTCGCTGTGTTGCAAACGCCGCTTCGAGTTCGACCGCCGCGGCCTCTACGCCTGTGACCTCGACAGCAAGATACGCTACCAGGCCGCAACCATTGGCGCGGGCATTTACAGCGTGAACGACTGGCGCCGTGCCGAGAATCAGCCGGCGGTCGACGGCGGCGATGCCGTCCTTGTCTCCGCCAATCTCAAAAGCATCAAGGACATGTCGGCGTCCACAAACCCTGCAAACCCCAAAAACGATGAAAAAGACTGACAAAATAATCACACGCACCCTCCACAGCGCTGCCGCCCTGCAAGTGCGCGAGGGCGACGACGGCACCACCGGCCGCACTATCACGGGCTACGCCATATTGTTTGACACGCCCAGCGTGCCGCTCTACGACGACGGCGACGAGGAAATCCGCGAGGTTATCGCCCCCGAGGCTGTGACCGGCGAACTGCTCGACGGCTGCGACATAAAGATGACCATGTTTCACGACCGCCAGCTCATCCTGGCCCGGAGCAACAAAGGCGCGGGCACGCTGTCGTACACAGTCGACTCGCGCGGCGTGGCGTTCTCTTTCGAGGCCCCGAACACTGCCGACGGTGACAAGGCACTGGAACTCGTGCGCCGCGGCGACCTGTCGGGATGCAGTTTCATGTTCTCCACCCGCTATTTCGACCGCTCTTGCGTGGAGCGCACGGTTGAAAGGTCCGGAGGCAAAAACATCGTGACCTGCCGCGTCAAACATATAATCGGCATCTACGATTTCACCCTCGCCGCCGACCCCGCCTATCCCGACACATCGTGCCAGGCGCGCGAACTGACCGCCGACCTTCTGGAAGACCGGGAGCCGGAAAAAAAAACAAAGTGCGAGCAAGTGCGCGAGATGCGCCGCTCCTCATCACGCCTCCCGCGAATTTAACCATAACTTAAAGATAACTTGAATATGTCGAAGAAGACTGCAACCAAAGAAAAGACCGTGAGCGTGCGCCAACTGGCCGACCGCTACCAGGTTAACTGCAACCGCATCGGCGAAATTGCCGACACTTGCGAAAGAGAAAATCGTGAGCGCACCGCCGAAGAAACCACCGAGTACAACGGCCTTATGCGCGAGAACCAAATTCTGGTGATGCGCATGCAGGCCGCCATCAACGTGGGCCAGCCCGGCTCCGCGGCACGCCGCTCGGCCACAGCCCAGCTGCGCGAGGCACTCACCGAAGCAATGGAAGACGGCAGCCGTAACGGCATCGTGCTTGCCCTTACACGCGAGATCCAGGGCACGGAAGCCCTCGATGGCACGGGCATTATCCCCGTGGCCGAACAGGAAATGCTCGCCCCCCTTCGCGCCGGCCTTATCTACGACAAGGTAGGCATCAGCATCCGCACCGGCCTTGTCGGCACCCTGCGCTGGCCCAAGCACGGCAAGGCCGTGGCCAAATGGGTAGGCGAGAAAGAGAAACTCACCGAAAGCGCTATCGACTGGGACAACATCACCGTGACGCACAAGCGTCTTGGCGTGGCTATCCCCGTGACGCGCCAGGAACTGTTCGACAGCGAGGGCACCGTTGAGAGCGTGATCAACGCCGAGATGCCCCAGGCCATCATCGACAAAATCAACGAGGCCCTGTTCACCACCGACGCCTTGGCCACGGTCTACGGCCCCTTTGTCAACGCCGGCGAGGAAGGCCGATGCCACAAGCGCGAGTTTGCCGCCGCCGTGCCCACACGCCGTGAACTGCTCCAGATGAAGGCCGCCGTGGCCAAGGCCGGCATCAGCCCCTCAGGTTGCTGCTGGGTGATGACCGAGGACATGAAGGCCGAACTTGAAGACACGCCCGTCGACAAAGGCAGCGGCCGCTGTGTATGCGAGGACGGCCGCGTGCTCGGCTTCCCCGTGTTCACCACCGACGCCAT
>CANRZQ010000014.1 GCA_947644475.1 uncultured Muribaculaceae bacterium | reverse complement strand
CATCAATCTACTCAGGCTCAGTGCCCTCCACCCCCTACACCACCAACGACCGTGGCAACGGACCCGCATGGGCAAACTCACTCTTCGAGGACTTCGCAGAATTCGGCCTCGGCATGACCATCGCCAACGAAAAAATGCAGGAACGCCTCGTCCAGCTCATGACCGAAGCCCAGACATGCGACTGCTGCTCCGATGAAATCAAGGCCCTCGCAAAACAGTGGCTCGAAAACCGCGACAACGCAGCCATCACACGCTCCGTACGCGACCAGATCGTGCCCCTGTGCGAAGCAGGCACCTGCGACATCTGCCGCGGCATCGTGGCCCACAAGGCATTCATCGCACGCCGCTCACAGTGGATCATCGCCGGCGACGGTGCTGCCTACGACATCGGCTTCGGCGGCCTCGACCACGTGCTCGCATCCGGCAAGAACGTCAACGTCCTCGTTGTCGACACCGAAGTTTACTCCAACACCGGCGGCCAGGCATCCAAAGCCACCCCGCTCGGCGCCATCGCCAAATTCGCCGCTTCCGGCAAGCGCATCCGCAAAAAGGACCTCGGCCTTATCGCATCCACCTACGGCTACGTATACGTGGCACAGATAGCAATGGGTGCCGACAACGCCCAGACTCTCAAAGCAATCCGCGAAGCCGAAGCCTACGACGGTCCCTCGCTCATCATCGCCTACTCGCCCTGTATCAACCACGGCCTCAAATCAGGCATGGGTCACTCACAGGCCGAACAGGCCCGCGCCGTCGAATGCGGCTACTGGCACCTCTGGCGCTACAACCCCGCCCTCGAACTCGAAGGCAAGAACCCCTTCACCCTCGACTCCAAGCAGCCCGACTGGGATAAGTTCGACGACTTCCTCAAAGGCGAGGTTCGCTACGCATCCGTTCTCAAGCAATACCCCGACATTGCCGCCGAACTCTTCGCAGCAGCCAAGGCTAACGCAATGTGGCGTTACAACAACTACCGCCGTCTCGCCCTCCAGCAGTGGGGCGTAGATCCCGAAGTAAAATAACAGAAGGATTTATATATATAAATAGGCTTCATAGGCTTCCTATGGAGCCTATTTATTGTTAACAAAAGTTAATCATCGGGAAACATCGGCAAAATCACCCCGTATGTCGACACTCTGTTGCCCGTCTGCATATTATATGTAACTTTGCAATACATTTCAACAAGAAAGTCTTCAAAAACATATATATTTCCAATGAAATTCCAAAAGTACACGTTTCTGCTCATCCTTCTCATGTCGGCTGTCGCGGCCCGTGCGTTCAACATCACGGGCACAATTGTCGACGAATTCGACGAACCGCTCATCCGCGCCACAGTGCGCCTGCTCGCCACATCCGACTCAACAGCCGTAAAAGGCGTGCTCACCAACGACAACGGACGATTCACCCTCACCGACATCAAGGCCGGACGATACATCCTCGAAGCCTCATACGTAGGCTACAACCCGATACACCGCCCCGTGCGTGTCGACGGCAAAAACCTCGCCGCAGGCACCATAAAGATGCAGGAAAACGCTATCGCCCTCAAAGAAACCACCGTCGTAGGCATCAAGACCCCCGTAAAGGTGATGGAAGACACCGTCGAATTCAACGCCGACTCCTACAAGACACAGCCTAACGCCGTGGTCGAGGACCTGCTCAAACGCCTCCCCGGCGTGGAAGTCGACTCCGAAGGCAAAATCACGCACAACGGAAAGGAAATCACCAAAATACTCGTCGACGGCAAAGAATTTTTCTCCGACGACCCGAAAGTGGCCTCCAAGAACCTGCCCGTAAACATGATTGAGAAACTCCAGGTGGTCGACCGCAAGAGCGACCTCGCCCGCCTCACCGGCGTCGACGACGGCGAAGACGAGACCGTGATAAACCTCACCGTGAAAAAAGGCATGCAAAACGGATGGTTCGGAACCGTCGAGGCCGGATACGGCACCGACAGCCGCTACAAAGGCTCGTTCAACATCAACCGCTTCTGGGGCGGAAACCAGATTACATTCCTCGGCGGACTCAACAACATCAACGACCTCAACTTCACCGACGGCGGAGCCGGACGCTTCCGCCGCTTCGGAGGCGACAACGGCATATCACGCTCCAACGCCTTCGGCGTGAACTTCAATATCGGCAACGAAGAAAAATTCCGAATAGGCGGCGACGTCATGTACTCCAACAGCCGACGCTCGTCGGCAACCCGCCAGGAACGCGAATATCTCTTTGCCGACTCCACATCATACCAGAACTCCGACCGCAACTCAATCGACCGCGGACACAACATCCGAGGCGACTTCCGCATCGTATGGAACCCCGACTCGTTCAACACCTTTGAGTTCCGTCCCAACTTCTCGCTCAATTACAGCGACTCCGAATCTGCATCCGAGGCCCTTACCCAATCGGGCGGAGCACACCGAGCCGACGTAACACGAAGCGTAAACCGCTCATCGTCCGACGGCAACTCCACAGAATTCGGCGCACGCATCATCTACAACCACAAATTCCGCAGCCGCCCCGGACGCTCCTTCTCAGTGTTCGCCAACTTCCGCTCGTCCAACGTCCGCGAGAGAACCAACACCTACTCCTGGAACAAATTCTTCCTTGTCAACGACTCCGTCGACCTCTACGACCAGTATGCCAACGACCACACCTGGACAAACACCTTCTCGACACGCGTATCATGGACCGAGCCTCTCGGCAACCCCGCCAAAGGCAACTTCCTTACATTCGCCTACCAATTCCAGTACCGCTGGAACAACGCCGACAAACTCACCTACGACCATCCCGTCACATTCCCCGACGGATGGGACGGCGACCCCGTAATATCGCCCGAACTCAACCTCAACGAAAGGCTCAGCAACCGCTTCCGCAACAATTACATGAACCAGGACATCCGCGTGGGATACAAACACGTGAGCAAGGAGAACACAATCGACGTCGGCATATCACTCGTGCCCCAGATGTCGAAATCCACCGACCTGATCAACTCATCGAAGAACATCCCCGAGCGATGGGTATGGAACTACGCACCCTACCTGCGCTACAAACTCAAAATGTCGAAGACCCGCTCCCTCAACATCGACTACTTCGGACGCTCGTCACAGCCCTCGATGACACAACTCCAGCCCGTGGCCGACGAAAGCGACCCCCTCAACATCGTTCAGGGTAACCCCAACCTCGACCCCACATTCCGCCACGGCCTGCGCGCACGCTTCTCCGACTTCGAGCCACAGCGCCAGCGCGCCATCATGGCAATGCTCATGGCCAACGTAGCCCAGAACAGCATCATATCACACACCACATTCGACCCCAAGACCGGCGGACGCTTCACAACCTACGAAAACGTCAACGGCGTATGGGACGCACGCCTCTTCACAATGGTATCGTTCCCCATTCCCGGAAACAAAGCCTTCACATTCAACAACCACCTGATGATGTCCTACTCATCGTCGATAGGCTACAACAACGACCTTAAAAACCGCTCCGGCAACTTTGGCCTCAACGAATCGTTCGGATTCGCATGGCGTCCCGACAACCTCGAACTCGAAATACGCCCCCGCTACTCAATACAGTACGTCACCAACTCCGTGCAGACCACGGCAAACCGCACCGTCCACAACTATGGCGGCTCCTTCAACGGCGCGTGGTACGCCCCCTTCGGCCTCGTCCTCCAGACCGACCTCAACTACACCGCCACCTCCGGATACTCCGCCGGCTACGACAAACGCGAATGGATGTGGAACGCCTCGATAGCCTACCAGTTCCTGCGGGGCCGCCAGGCAACCGTCACCATCTCGGCCTACGACCTCCTCCAGCAACGCTCCAACATCTACCGCTCCATCACCGCCAACTACATCGACGACACACAGTACAACTCCCTCACCCGCTACTTCATGGCGTCGTTCTCCTACAAATTCAACACCTTTGCAAAAGGCGAAGGCCCCTCCGACACCGACCATTGGGACCGCGGCCCTCGTGGCGGCCATCCCGGTCCCCCTCCCGGCGGACGCCGCCGCTTCTAACAGGAACTCCAACCGCGAAGCGCTTTGCCAAAGGCAAAGAACCCTCCGGCTTGAGACTCATAGGATGCCTATGATTTCCTGGGATTCCTAAGTTTCCTAAGATTCTAAGGCTCCTAAGTCTCCTATGGCTCCTATCTTACCTATCCTGCCTCCGTGCCCCGCGTTTCAACGCGGGGTTTCGTATTTTTAATAATTTTTAACCCTGCGAAACCCTCCGCTTCGGGGGAATTTGCGTAACTTTGCAATCCAAATCAAACGTGGACAAATTTGGCTGCTTGCAACCACTCGAAAAAATGCTAAAATCGCCCGGTGCCCTCATTCACGGCACCCCTCGAAAATATCAATTTTCCTCGCCGATTGACGCGTTTTTGGTAGTCACGCCAAAATCCCGCCAATTTTTTTTATCAAATTATGAACTACCTCTTTACATCCGAATCGGTGTCGGAAGGACACCCCGACAAAGTTGCCGACCAGATTTCCGACGGCATCCTCGACGAATTCCTCGCCTACGACGAATCTTCGCACGTAGCCTGCGAGACAATGGTGACAACAGGCCAGGTAATCGTGGCCGGCGAAGTCACATCCGACGCCTACGTCGACATCCCCACAGTGGCCCGCCGCATCATCAACGAAATAGGATACAACCGCGCCGACCTCCAGTTCGACGGCAACTCCTGCGGCGTGCTCTCCGCCATCCACGAGCAGAGCGGCGACATTGCCCGTGGCGTCACCCGTGAGACCCCCGACGACCAAGGCGCAGGCGACCAGGGCATGATGTTTGGCTACGCATGCAACGAGACACCCGAATACATGCCCCTCACCCTCTCGCTCAGCCACGCGCTGCTGCGCGAACTCGCCGACATACGCCGCGAAGGCCGCGACATGACCTACCTGCGCCCCGACTCCAAGAGCCAGGTGACCGTAGAATACGACGAGGCCAACCGCCCCGTGCGCATCAACACAATAGTAATCTCCACACAGCACGACGAATTCATCGCCCCCGCCGAGGCCACACCCGAGTCTCAGGCCATAGCCGACCGCGCCATGCTCGACAAGATTGCCGAAGACGTGCGCGCCATCCTCATCCCCCGCGTGCTTGCCAAACTCCCCGAAGCCATCCGCGCCCTCTTCGACGACAACTACCTCCTCTACGTCAACCCCACCGGCAAATTCGTAATCGGCGGCCCCCACGGCGACACAGGCCTCACCGGACGCAAAATCATAGTCGACACCTACGGAGGCCACGGCGCACACGGCGGCGGCGCATTCTCAGGCAAAGACCCCTCCAAGGTCGACCGCTCCGCAGCCTACGCCGCACGGCACATCGCCAAAAACATCGTGGCCGCCGGCATCGCCGACCGCGCTCTCGTGCAAGTGGCCTACGCCATCGGCGTGGCACGCCCCGTGAGCCTGTGCGTCGACACCTTCGGCACATCGCATATCAGCCTCTCCGATGCCGCGCTCTCGGCAAAAGTATCTGAGATATTCGACATGCGCCCACACGCCATAGAGCAGCGACTGGGCCTGCGCAAGCCCATCTACCGCGAGACCGCAGCCTACGGCCACGTCGGACGCGAGCCGCAGACCGTCACCAAGACATTCCACAACCCCTACTACGGCGACCGCACCCTCACCGTCGACCTCTTCACCTGGGAACGCCTCGACTACGTCGACGCCCTCCGCTCCGCCCTGGCAGACTAAGCCTCCGGCCCGCACCGGCAAACTTACTCCACAAAAACAACAATAAAGCAAAACAGCCACACCTCTCGGTGTGGCTGTTTCTTGTTTTGTGTCTCTAACACTAAATACCTAAAACCATTTTATTCGTTAATCCTTTTTTACTTTTCTTCTACTTTTATCCTAAATAATAACCCTGAATCTTAGACTTGAAAAATTATTTACACTGCAAAGTTAATACATAGAAATGGATTAACCATAGCATTTAGATGGAAATATAAATATATATAGAAAAATATTAATATTATAATATTGATTTACAATGCTTTAATATGTTTGCAATTTTGCAAAAATATAAATGATTATTGAGTGTTTTCAACGCGATTTTTTATATTTTCCTCGAAATTTTCCCGGTTTGACGCCCGATTTTTCATCTTGTTTCGATAGGTATATACGGTGTTGACCGAGAGGTTGAGGAATTTTGCGACGCGTGACGCATCGTCGATTCCGAGACGCATAAATGCGAGAATGCGTAGTTCGGTGGAAAGTTTGTCGGGTGACGGCTGCGCCAATTGTCCGTCGGGACGAAGCAGGACGTTAATCTCGTCGGCAAACCGGGGAAAGATCGACAAGAATGTGGAGTCGAACACTTCAAGAAACTTTGCCGTCTGGTCGCGCAGAAGTTTGCCGGTCTGGATTTGCTCGTAAAGGTCGTCGACTTGCTTTGCCTTTATTTTCCGCGCAGCCATGCGGTTGAATTCCTCGAGCCGGTCGACATATTCATAACTAAGGTCGAGTATACGGTGGATATACGCATCTTTAAGGGAGAAATCATCGGCTTTTTCAATCTCTGCATCGGAAACCATTTTTCGGCGGCATGCGGCCATCCTGTAAACAAGCATGGCAACGGCGGCAAGTGCTATGACAAGCGCGGCGGCAAGGATTATCACCGTCGCGTATCCTGTACTCCGCTCCCTTTCGAGCAGGGGCACTATGACAGGCAGCGCGGCGCAAGAGCCGGTCTGGATGTCGGATATGGCGGCAAGGATGCGATGGTAGAGCGCGTCGTCGGCGCGGCCGGGACGGCTGTCGTAATAACCGGCAACGAGAGAGGCAGTCTCGGCAAACAGGGGATGCGTAATGGAGAGCGTGTCGTAATACTCCGACAGTTCTGCCATTGCCATTGCCGAGTCTCCTTCGGCAAAAAGCAACCTGGCATGGTCGAGGCTGCGGCGTGTTGAGTCGAATGCAAGGATGGGCATTGGAGCCGCGCCCTGATAGTCGGCCGAATGGTCGACAGTGTGCTCGAGCAAAGAGATAGCCTGATCGAGCGTGGCTGGCCGATTGACGGCGGCGTGCGGCAGCGGAATGGCAAGCAGAAGCGCGATAATGAGTTTTTTCATGGCCGGAGAGCAATTAATTTAGATGATGCGTTATTACATTATTTATATATCAGACTTAATTCGTCATTGGGGGAGCGTCCGTTTCGCGGTAGAGGCGGCCGGGAGGCACTATGGCGGCCACCTCGGGATTGTGGCGGGGGCCGAGGCTGAGGCTAAGGCCGGCAGCGAGGAGTTGGCGGGCAAACTGCGGCTTTCCGCGGAAACCGTGGATAATCCATGGCACCGTCGGGCGCATCGAGCGGCATAGTTCGGCGACGCGGGCGGCTGTGCGCACGGCATGTATAATCAGGGGCTTGCCAACGCGCTCGGCTATGGCGGCATGACGCATGAAGATACGCTCCTGCACATCGAGCGGCGCGCCACGCAGCGCATCAAGGCCCGTCTCACCGATAGCCACCACCCGAGGGTCGGCGGCCAAGGCTTCAACGCGCTCGAGCATGGCATCGATGTCGGCAGAGGCCGTGTCCCAAGGATGTATTCCATAGGAGAAATGCGGAATATCGCCCCACGGGTCGATGCCAAGCGGCACGTTGACTATGGTGTCGGCTCCTGCCGACAGGCTATGGGAGTGTATGTCGGAAAACCGGCTCAGCAATTTTATTAAAGGATAAGGGATAATGGATAAATGACAAGGTATAGGGTTATAGGAGGCGTAGGAGGCCTATGATTCCTAAGATGCCTATGGCTCCAAAGAAGCCTATGATACCCAAGCACCCGGCCCTGCTAAGGCACAGGGTCGTAGCCGCTGCCGCCCCAAGGATGGCAACGCAAGATGCGGCGCAGGGCGAGCCATGAGCCTTTTACGGGGCCATGACGGCGGAGTGCATCGAGAGCATACTGGCTGCATGTGGGGGTGAAGCGGCAGCATGGCGGAAACAGGGGCGATATGGCCGCGCGGTAGAAAATCACAGGCAGGCTCATGAGCCATGCCGCGCCGCGGCTAATCTTGTTCATGGCTGCGCGCTACAATTTTAAGGATACGCTCCACAGCGTGGGCTATGGCGGCATATGGCATGAGTGTGTCTGCAACATACACAAGCCCCATCTGCACGGCGGCTCCTTCGGGGAGGGCGAGCGCAGGGAGGGCAAGGCGCAGGGCCTCACGCACACGGCGGCGCATTTTTACGCGGTCCACAGCGTGGCGCAGGCGTTTCTTAGGTATCGAGATGAAGAATTGCAGAGGAGGCGCGGAGGGCGACGGCGCGGGATTCTGCCTCCACACGGCCCTTAGCGGATAGGCTATGAAAGATTGTTTGCCACCGCCGCGGGCAAACAGCGCGTCGATGGCAATCTTTGAACATAGTTTTTGTGACTTGTAGAGGCGTGGCAAGGCTGTGGGCTATTCTTCGTCGTCGAGGTTGTTGAGATAGCGGTCGATGGCCGATGGCATTGACGGCGTCTTCGGAGTCGGCGCCTCGATGTCGAGACGGAATCCGGCGTCGCGCACGGCGTTTTGAGCGGCAGTGCCGAGAGCGGCTATCACTTTTTCGCCCTGAACGAACTCGGGGAAGTTCTTTTTAAGGGCAGCGATACCGTGGGGGCTGAAGAACACAATCATATCATAGTCGAATGCCTCGTCGGGCGTAAAGTCATTGGACACCGAACGCGACATCACGGCAGTGGTGTAGTTTATTCCGGCCTCGTCGAGCACAGGCTCGTTCATGGGATGGCCGTCGTTGACGCAGTAGAGATATTTCTCGTCCTTATGTTTTACGAGCGAAGGCACCAGCCCGTCGAGTTTGCCTGTGGCGCCATGGAAAATCTTGCGTTTGCGGTACACGATATATTTTTGCAGATACAGCGCTATCGGCTCTGCCGTGCAGAAATATTTCATAGTGTCGGGAATGCTTATGCGCATTTCCTCGCAAAGGCGGAAGAAATGGTCGATGGCAGTCTTGGAAGTAAAGATAATGGCCGTAAAATCAGAGATATTTATCTTTTGCTGGCGGAATTCTTTTGCCGACAGGCCTTCAACCTTGAAGAAAGGCCTGAAAACGATTTCGACATCGTGCTTGTATGCAATGTCGTAATATGGAGATTTTTCCGAAGTCGGCTTCGGCTGGGAAACGAGAATTTTCTTGATTTTCACTCTTCTTATTGGTTAAGGGGGTTGTTCGATACGAGAAAAATCGCGGATTGTATTATTAGAATCACCGGAACAATTTCCAGGGTGCAAAGGTACAAAATAAAATAAAGCAAAGAGCCAAAATTTTGGTAAAAAATTCTAAATCCTTTGCAAATAAACACAATTCTGCCCAAAACGTACAATATACCTCCCGAAATGACCATTGCCGTGGCCGCATCGGGATAAAATATGGCCACAAGGGCCGGGATAATGAGCAGGAAGCCCGTGACGGCCTGCGAGGCCGTGAAGCCTTTCAGCAACTGATGCGCCCCCAGCCCCGGCGAGAAGGTGTATCCGAGGATGGTGTAGGCCACATATTGCACGCCAAGATATGCGCACATGAGCAAGATAAGGGCGCCGGCGTCGGAAAAGGCATGGCTCGGGTCGAGCGACAGCCGCAGCGACAGGGCGGAATACATGAGCAGCCCGCAATACACGGCCCACTGCGCGAGCATTAGCGCTATGACGCGGCTCTCGCCCGAGGTGTGGTCGTCGAACGTGTTGGAGCGTCGGCGCAGGCCCCACAGGTCGTCGCCAATGGTGGAGAATATCCTGCGGCACTGCTTGAAGCACAGCAACAGCAGTATCGAGATTGCCGATATGATGGAGAGCACTCCGGAATCGTCGCCCACGGTCACGGGACGCTGTTCAGGCACAATTCCGGCCTCGAAAGTCTCACGAGGCGGCTCCGGCTCGGGCTGTGGCTCGGCAACAGTCACTGCATTGAGGCGTGCGGCGATGGTGTCGAGGTTGACCATCACTTGGTGCTCAATTATATATGCCGAGTCTCTCATTGCCGTGCCGTTTCGCTCCGAAGGTAAAAAAATTGGTGTGCAAAGTTACGGATTTTCAGCGAAATGGCAAAACTTTAATTAAGTATTAGGCATGAGTGATAAGTGATAAAGTTGGATTTAGAAGACATAGGAGGCTTAGGACTCTTAGGAAGCATAGGAAGCCTACACCATTGTGCATTGTGCATTGTGCATCGTGCATCGTGCATTGTGCATTGTGCATCGTGCATCGTGCATTGTGCATTGCCCTAAGGGGTGACCACCGGGGCGCCGGGAAGGAGGGGATACCAGAGGCGGGGGGTGACGCGGGTGTGGCCCATGGCGCGGAGCAGGTCGGCATAGTGGCGCACCTGGCTGCGGTGGGCCGGGAGGATTTCGGAGGTGAATTTGAAATCGACAATCTCTATTGTGCCGTCGGGCAGGAAGACAATGCGGTCGGGGCGGCGTGTGTCGTCGGTTTCGGGATCATAGATGGGCTGCTCGACGAGGATGCGGTCGTAGCCCCGGAACCAACTGACAACCTGCGGGGTGCCTCCATCGATAATCGAATGGACGAAGGCGGCGGTTGACTCGGTGTCGGCGGAAGAGAGGCGATTTCGCCGGCATACATCGGTCACGGCCCGGTCGATGGACTCAATGTCGGTGACCGAAGCCATTATGTCGTGGAGCAGGATGCCCCGCAGGCGCGCTTTTTCCTCGGCCTCGCTCTCGGCATGTGCCTTCACGGGTTCTGACCCGGGCATGGGCGCCGGGTCGCGGTCGTCGATGTCGGTGTCGAGTTCGCGCACATCGTCGACAGAGAGCAGCATTTCGGTGTCCTTGCGGTAGTGGATGGGATAGTCGGCAGTGAATGAGGCCACACGCGGCGCGCCCACAGCCTTGCGCTTTTTCTGCGACTTGCGTCGCCCCTGCCCGGCCTCGGTGGGCTCGCCGATTGTGAGCGACAGCGAGGAAGGGTCGTAGCCTTGGGATAGGTCGAGGGTGAGGTCGCCGGGCTCGGTTCCGGCCTCGAAAATACGGCTGATTACCCACGACATAGAAGGAGCGGATGTGTCTTTCGACGGGGCCTTTGGCGTGTACCAGCATGTGAGTTCGTGCTTGGCGCGTGTGAATGCCACGTAGGTCATGTTGAGCATGTCGGTTACACGCTCACGGGTGTCGGCCACAGAGAGCGGGTGGAAAGGCGACTCTTCGAGCGACCATGCGTCGGATTCGGTAAGGTATAATATGTCGGGACACACGTCGGGGTCGATGCCTTCGAGCGTGGGAAACGGCACCCATTTCCCGCTTTTCTTTCCTGCCGTGCTCCAATCGCAGAACGGGATGTAGACGCAGGCAAATTCGAGGCCCTTTGACTTGTGGATTGTCATGACGCGCACGGCGTCGATGTCGGCCGACGCCGGAATTGCAAGTTTTGTGCCGCAGGTGTCCCACCAGCGCAGAAAACCGTTGAGCGACGGATTGTAAACCGTGGAATATTCGAGGACAGCGTCCTGAAAAGCAGCGATGTAGGCCATCGAGGCTTTGATTTCCTGCTCGGAGAAGTGCTCATGTATGATAGTCTCGACCAGGGCCGGAAGCGTGGCGGGATTGTGGGAGCGGATGCGCCCGATGGTGCCGGCTATGGCTTCGGTGTCGGCGGCAAGGTCGGGGCGCAGGGCAAGGATAAGCGCATCGTTGTCGGAGGCGGCGCCCCGGCGGAAATACTCGAAGCGGCTCATCATCATGTCCACATCGCTCGCAGATGCGTATACCGGGCAGCCGTCGGGAGTGCCGGATGATGAGGCCCAGTCGCGGTCGAGCATCCGCATCACGCTTACAATGAGGTTTACGGCAGGCGATTTCACCAGCAGGAGCGACTCGTCGGACATAATCGGAATCTGCGGGTAATGCTCGATAAGATAGTCGATGGCGCGGCTGCCCTCGGTGTTGCGGCGCACGAGGATTGCCATTTCGCGCCAGGGATATTTGCCGCGGTCGTGGCGGTCGATTATATCGAGAGCCATCTGTTCCAGATTCTCGTCGGGCTCGAGGCCGATGGTGCTGATAAAGCGGATGTGGGCCGGGAGGCCGTCGTTGTCGGCACGTATATGCTGCACAACATTTTCGAATCCATCCACATCGAGGCGGGCGGCAAGGTCGCGGAACAGGGCATTGTTGAAACGGATGACGCCCGGGGCGCTGCGATGGTTGGTGTTGTCGGCAGCGTCGGCGCCGCGTACGTGGTGGAATAGGGCGAAATATTCGTCTTGCGCCACGCGGTGGTGCAGCAGGTCAGGCTCGGAGTTGCGGAAGCGGTAGATCGATTGCTTCTCGTCGCCTATTATGAGGCTGTCGTGGTCCTCTGATACGCCGGCGCTTACGAGAGGCCGGAGGTTTTCCCATTGCAGGCACGAGGTGTCCTGAAACTCGTCGATAAGGAAATGGCGCAGGGTCACGCCGAGGCGCTCGTAGATAAATGGGAGTTCGCTTCGGTCGATAATCCGGCGCAGCAGGTCGTTGGTGTCGGAGAGGAGTATTGTATTGTTGTCGTCGTGGAATTTGTCGATGAAGCCCCATGCGTTTGCCAGGAGGCCGAGGAAGTCGAGGGAGCGGCGAATCTGCTCGAGCGTGTCGATTTGCAGGATGGTGTTGCCCACCGATTCAAAAAAGTCTTTGACGCGCTGCAAGGGCGAGAAATCCTTGCCCTTGAATTTGGACTTGACCGCCACAGCATCGGCCCCGCGCGACGGGTCGGAGGCGGCGGCGATGGCTGTCTTGGTGTAGAAGTCGGAGGCTGCGGGAATCTCGCCTGCCGCAATCTTGCACAGGCGGCCGGCCACAGTGGAGTTCACCATTTCAGGACACGACGCCATGAGCGGCGTGGCATCTATGGCGGCCTGCGCCCTGCGCTGCAAGTCGCGTCCCATTGTGGCTATACGTGCGTTAATCTGCTTTTTTAGCGAATCGAGGCGGGCGGGCTCGGCAAGGTATTGGCGCATCTTGGCGCGGTGAATCTTGAATGGCTCATCACAGATATGGGATATATTCTTGATGAGGCTCAGGTGCACGTCGGAATTGCGGTTGAAGAAGTTGGCGCGCTCGCCCCGGGCTATTTTCTCGTCCATGAACGACTCTATCCAGCGGCCGAGGGGCGACGCGAGGTTTGCGTCGAAGTTGAATTGGTCGAGCATGTCGGCCACCGACACGCGTATGGCGTAGTTGTCGTTGAGTTCGACGGAGAAGTCGCCCTGGCGGTCGAGTTCACGGGCAAACGTGCGGAGCACCCTCTGGAAGAAGGAGTCGATTGTGGATATGTTGAAATAGTGGTAGTCGAAGAGCAACTGGCGCAGCGCGCTCCGCGCTGTCTCTGCCAGTTCGGTGCGTGTGCATCCGAACTCGGCACATAGTTTCACGGCGTAGGATGCGTCTTCCTCGTCGGGAGCCGGGAGGGAGGCCAGGGCGTCGAGTTCGTCGACGATGCGCCGCTTCATTTCCTCGGTGGCCTTGTTGGTGAAGGTGATGGCGAGGATTGAGCGGTGGCGCGAGGCCAGGCCCCGGCCTGCCTTGCGGTAGCGCGGGTGGTTGAGGCGGTAGGTCTTGTCGGCCGGGTCTTTTATGCCCACCACAGCCTTTATGAATTCGTAGGCAAGGGTATATGTCTTGCCGGCGCCGGCCGACGCCTTGTAGATTGTGAGGGGCTTGACGCGGCTCATACCTTGTAGCCTTTTGCGCGCAGGAACGCGACAACGGCATCGAGCCTGTCGCCCTGGACAAGAATCTCGCCGTCGCGCACGGAGCCGCCGCAGCCGAGCGAACGCTTGATGTCGGATGCGAGCGCTTCGATTTGGTCGTCGCCGATAGTGAATCCGTCGATTATCGTGGCAATTTTGCCGCCGCGACGCTTGTCGCGGACCACGCGCAGGCGTCCGCGCTGACGGTTTTCCGCAGCGGGAGTGTCTTCGGGTGCGGGGTCCGGGCCTTGGGGCAGATCGCCCATCAAGGCTCCGAGTGCGTCTTTCCAGTCGCTATTCATAGTCGATTACGGCAAGGTCGGATACTGAGATTGAGTCGGGGTATTCAAACTCGCTGTACTGCACGGAGGCAGGGTCGGCGAGTTCGAACAGGAAAAATGTGTCGTCGGGCATCGCGTTCTCATGCGTTATCATCTCTCCCACAAAAGAGCGCACCGAGTCGGGCGCGTCGGCATATGCGCTGTGGAACAGTTTCACGCCTTCGGCTATCGCCGACTGGTCGTCGGTGCGGCTTCCTGCCGTGACCTGCACAAGGGCTATGCGGCATTTCTGCCCTACGGTGAGGGTGGTGTCGCTCTCGATGCACGACTGTGTCACCGACAGGGCCTTGTCGTAGCGTCCGTCGGCCATGCACGCCTCAGCGTCGGAAATCATGTCGTCGGTAGTGCGGCCGGCACATGCGGCGAGAAGCACCATCGACATTATATATAATAAGATGTGGGAGAAAGAAAATTTCATGGTCATATATCCTAAATCTTTCACAAAGATATGCAATATTTGGCTAATATCCAAAAAAAGTTAAGGCCATTAAGAACCTGAAAGTCCCTAATGGCCTTAAAATGTGAGTGATGATTTCTATCGGAGCACCTTGGCGGCGGTGCGTCCCTGGCGGCGGATGTAGATGCCCGAGGCCGAGGGATTGTCGACACGGATGCCTTGGAGGTTGTAATATTCAACCGGGGCATTGTCGCCGGCGACGGAGCCTATGCCGCTAAGCGGGCCGGCCTCGACAATGTTGGATACGGGCGACTCGCCCAGGTCGTAGACTGTGGTCACGCCATAGCGGTGGGCGGGTGCCTCGGGGGCATTGTCGACAAACGATGTGGCCTCTACGGGTGTGTCGTTGAGGCGGACGCCGTCGCGGTAGATGTTGTAGCCCGTAACCACTCCGTCGAATTTGGCGGGAGCGTAGGTCACGTCGTCAATCATCAGGTAATATTTGTCGTAGGAGTTGCACTCGATGGCGAAATAGAGCGCGCCTTCGGGCAGGTCGGCACTATATTCGGTCCACGAAGCGGGCACGGCGCCGTCGGATTTTATTTCCTTAAACGAGGCTATGTCGGTGCCTTCGGTGGAATAGAGGATGCGCATCGACTCTGGCGACCATTCGCTGTAACTGCAAGCCCAGAACTTCACGGTCTGCGCCTCGCCGGAAAGCATGGGCGAGATAAGCCAGTCGGAGTTGGCCTTGGACGCGGGCTGGGCATAGAGGTTGGCCATGCACTTTGTGCCGGAGTGGGCCGAGAGGTAGGATGTGGAGCCGGCGAAGTCGAGCACGAAGTAAGCAAGGGTGGTGACGTTGGGGGTGATTGTGGGCACCGTCACGCCGCCGGCCATGCTGCCCACGGTCTGGCCGTCGGCATCGACGAGGGTCCAGTCGCCGGCTGCGAAGGCAAAGGATTCGTAAGATTCGAAATCGTCGGTCACGATGTCGTCGCCGGCCTCGATTGAGGGAGCCGACCATGTGAGCGATACGGAGGTGTCGCCTGCCGTGGCGGCCAGGTCGCCGACTGCGGGCATCTTCGCCTCGTCGAGGGTCACTGTCGCGGCGGCCGACTCATTGTTGCCGGGGTCTTGGTCGGCGGCAAACGCAACCTTGGCCCGGTATTCGATTTCTTTGTCGGACATCGGGTTGAGTTCGACGGGTATCACGAAGTTGACAAAGCCGTCGGGGTCGATAGCCTCTCCGTCGACTGTCTTGGCAAGTTCGCCGTTGGCATAGAGTTCAACGGAATATCCTTCGGCGCGGGCGATACCGATGTTCTCAACTTTCACGGTGATGACGAAAGGCTTGGCGGCAGCGGCCTTGGCCGGAGCGGAGATGGAGCGCACGGCCAGGTCGTAGTCGAGTTCGGGAGCGACGCGCACGGCGTCGAGGATGGTAAGGGTGTTGGTCTTGGCTGTGGCGGTGAATGAAATCTGCACCGAGCGGCCTTTGTAGGCATCGAGCGAGTATGTGATGCGCTTCCAGCCGTCCCAGTTGGGAGTGACGGTGCCGAGTTCCTTTGTCTCGCCTCCCGATATTACGGCCACGTCGAGGGTATTTTCGTTTGTCTCGCGCAGGCCGAAGACGTAGAACGAAAGCACGGGCTTGTCGCCGGTGACGGCAACCTTGCCGGAGACGATGCGGGCGCAGTCGCCGATAGCCTGGCCGACATAGGCGATAAAGCCGTTGTTGCCGTCGGCGTCGGAGAGGCCCTCGATGTCGGCGTCGGTATAGCCTCGCCATGAGCCGTTGCCTGCGATTTTCTCGGTCATATAGCCGTGGGTGAGGGTGGAGTTGGCGAAGGTGTCGTAATAAGGCATGTCGTAGGGTGTTCCGATAGCGGCCATTTCGCTGTAAGCGGGCTGGGGCGAGCGTCCGGCCACGGTCTTGCCGTAGACGGCATAGTAAATGAATGTCTGGCCTTCGGCAACAGGACGGTGCGTAAACTCGCAGCCCTCAATGTCGTCTTCCACTATCTCGAGCGAGCCGGAGGAGCCGAGGGTGGCCACGGTGTACTTGATATTGGAGCCGGAGAGCGGACGGCCGTTGAGGTCCTCGGTCACTGCGGGCCATGTGAGGCGGGCCTTTCCGGGCTCGGGCTCGTCGATAGCCACCGACTCAACGGCACGGGGAATGGTGAAGCCGAAGAAGTCGGATGCTGAGGCGGAGAAGCCTTTGCCTTCGGCATTGTAGGCCACGGCCGAGTATTCGCACGTGCCGGCTGTGGCCTCGGGGTCGGTGCAGGTATATGTCTGGCCGGGGGTGCATGACGTGAATGTGTGCACGAGCACATCGCCGCGGTACACTTCCATTTTCTCAATAGAAGCGAGGGCGTTTCCGGCGATGGTTTTCGACGGAGCCACTACCGCTATCGACGCAGATAGGGCGCCCGTGGGGTCGGCGGTGACGGTGATTGAGGGAGCGGCGGGAGCGGCGTCGGATGTGCCGGCGTCAACCCCGATATTAGAGATGTGGAGGAAGTACATGTTCGGCTCGCTTATGCCGTGGAAGCCGATGTAGTAGGTGCCGGTGGCCGCGGGGGTGAATGTGCACGAATTGGGGGCGAGCACCTGGTTGGAGGTGATTTGCGTCGGCTCCATCAGGGTAGTGGTCATGGCATCTACGGCCGGGGCGGTGCCGGCTTTCACCTCGATGATCTCGGGATAGGAATCGCCGTTGTTGGCGGCGTCGAAACTGATGGTGTAGGTGCGTCCGGCAGTGAGTTTAAGGCCGGGGAGGATGAGCCAGTCATCCATCTTCGACATGCTGTACATGCACGACACCACGTTTGCGCTGCCGAGTGTTCCGCGGCTCCATGTAGTGCCGTCGCGGTTGGCGTCAATCACAGTGAACGAGGAGAGGTCGTTGATGTCGGAGAACGAGCAGAAGAACGGCAGGGTATAGTCGCCGAGGGCTACGCTGTTGGAGGGGTTGGCGTAGGTTTCCGCGCCGTTGTACACGGCGGCCACGGTATATTTGAAGAGCGTGTGCGACTCGGGCACGGCCACTGCCTCGGTGTAGGTGCAGTCGGTGAGGCCCGTCACGGGTGTGCCGGCCACGTCGTTGACGTAAGGCGTTACGGTGAATGTCACTTTCGACGGGTCGAAATATCCGCCGTTGGCCGACACTTCGGCGCCTTCCCATGTGAGGGTCATCATGCCGTCGGCCCATGCGAGTTTCACGTCGACCGGGGGCTGGGGCATATCCTCGCCCACATAGCACTCGGTCATGGCGCGCTCCGACTGGCCCTTGTCGTTGGCCACCGACACGAGGAAGGTGTATTTGCCGGAAGCCGCCATCTCCACGGGCACTGTCTTTGTCTCTCCGTATTCCACGGAGCCGGAGGCCATGACAGAGCCGTTGGCCATTATAGTGTATTGGAGCATGCCTTCGCCGTCGCTGCCGTCGATATTCGATTCGGGCGCGTGGAAAGTGACCGTGCCCGAGAGCGATGCGCCGTCAAAAGCCGCCGACACATGGTCGGGCGCGGCGGGTGTGCCTCCGTCGGCAGGGGGCGCTGGCACATAGTTGCCGATCATGCAGGCGTTGTAAGGCATCTGGTACATGAGCGTAGCCTCGGCTGTTGCCGGGTCCACGCGGTACATCCACGATTTGTCATCGTCTGTGAATGGCGTATAATATATGTAGCCGGTGGAGGGGTCCACGGCTATGTCGCTTAGCTGGGCCGACGCGATGCCGGTGTCGCCAATGCGGTTGAAGGCGCCGGTGCTCTTGTCGATAGTGCCGAGCGTGCCTTCCGCCGTTATGGCATACAGCACGCCGTTGTCGTCGAAGTCAAGGCCCATGATGTTTTCAGCGGGGTCGTCGCGCAGGGTCGATACGCGTGTAAACGTCGTGGGGTCGATTGCGCCAATCTGGAAATGCCCGCCCTCGTCGTTGAGGAACAGGCCGTAGATAAGCGCGGTGGTGGGGTCGTAGTCGGCGCAGAAAGCCACCTGGTTGTAGTTGTCGGCGTCGAACATGCGCGAATAGATATATTCCACCTCCGAGCCGGGAGTCAGGTCAACGCCTTTGAGGTCGTAGGTGAGCCAGTAATAATACATGCTGGTGCCATACTGCATGCAGTCGAACACATAATAGGCATCGCGGCCCATTGTGGCGGCTCCGGCGTCGCTTATGTCGTTGAAGATAGCCAGCGGCACAAGTGCCGACGGCTGCGATTCGAGGTCGAAAGAGTAAATGCCATAGGAAGGCAGGCCTTCGGCCCAGTACACCAGGCCATTGACCATCGAGGCCGGCTCCGCGCCACGCGACGCCTTTGCTGCCGCGGCTTTCGCGGCGAGCGACGGCATAGGCAGCGAGCCCTTGATGCGAAGCGGCTGTTGACGCGCTGTCGACGAGGAGGCGCGGCGCATCTTCGGCAGCATTTCTCTTTTCATGAACTCGGTAGGCTGCAAGGCCTTGCGGGACACGCGCGTTTCCAGACGCGAATCGAGGGCCGGAGCCTGCGTTCCCGACGATTCGGGAGCAGCAGCCGAAGCAGAGACACCGACGGCAGCCACACACATTGCGGCGCCGGCGAATTTCAGCAGTTTTTTCATCCTGGTAATGTTAGTTGATGACAAATTTTACTCTTTTTTGATTTTTGAGTGTATTTTGTCGCAAATATAATCCATATTCCTTTATCCCGCAACAAAAATCCGCTTTTTTGCAAACAAATGCACGCTATAAATAAAAAATCACGGCAAAGCCGTGACGCTTGATGTTAACCCCGTATGGCCGGCGAAGCCGACATGCGGGGTTAAGTCGATGAGAATCAATCGCGGTATTGGAGCGGAGCCTGCCGGAGCGTTCGAAAATGCCAAACAAGCCGCGAGGCACAACTTCGCAGTGCATTTTTACCCCCATAACTAACCGGGCTTGTCGGCATTCTGCCTCCAAACCCGGCTAACAAAGGAGTCACGGCTTCGCCGTGGCTAACTTGCGAAACTTGAAAAAAATAATTCATCGGGCCCGCAAAAATTAAGTCCCTTTCCTTATTGTATTTTTGAAATAATTACTACCTTTGCCCCGCAATTTTACCGCCCCCATGAAAATCTCAGGATATTCATGGGCTTTTTTATTCATAACCATTATAAAATGATTCTGCAATTCGGCATTTTATTCACGTTCGTTGCCTTGGGTGAGGTGATAGTGCGGCTCACAGGGTGGCCAATACCGTCGAGCATCATAGGCATGCTCCTGCTCACCCTGTCGCTCAAATTCAAGATTGTAAAACTGCGCCATGTCGACCGCCTGTCGAATTTCCTGGTGCACAACCTCGGCTTTTTCTTCGTGCCCGCCGGAGTAGGCCTTATGAATTGCCTGGGCATCATCTCCGAGCAATGGCTCCCTATCGTCGGAGCATCGGTGATAAGCACTGTGGTAATAATGGCCGTGACAGGACGCACACACCGCTGGGTGCGCAAGAGCATCACGCATAAACGGCAGCCTGTCGGCAGCCTTACCAAAATTTGACTGCCATGGATTTCCTCTCAGACAAGATTTTTCTCATCGCCATAACTTTTGTCTCCTTCATTGGAGCGCAATACCTGCAACGGCGCACAGGCATCAAACTCCTCAACCCCATACTGGTGTCTATGGTCGCTATCATTGTGTTTTTGAAAAGCATCGGCATCGACTACGAGACATACAAGGCCGGAGGCGAGTACATCGAACTATGGCTCAAACCGGCAGTGGTGGCATTGGGCGTGCCGCTCTACCGGCAGTTGTCCTCGATACGCAAGCAACTGCTGCCTTTGCTCATATCCGAGGTGGCCGGATGCGTGGCCGGCATTGTGTCGGTAGTGGTGGTTGCCAAGGCTCTCGGCGCGTCACACGAGATAATAATGTCGCTTGCGCCCAAGGCCGTGACCACGCCCATAGCCATGGAAATATCCGCCGCGACAGGCGGCATCCCGGCCCTTACGGCGGCCGTGGTGGTGTGCACCGGCATTTTCGGCGGCATGGCCGGATTCAAGATTGTAAAACTCACCCGCGTCACCAGCCCGATAGCGCAAGGACTGTCAATCGGCACCGCCGCCCATGCCGTAGGCACCTCCGCGGCAATGGAGCGAGGCGAACGCTACGGAGCATTCTCCTCGCTCGGCCTCACCATCAAC
>CANRZQ010000013.1 GCA_947644475.1 uncultured Muribaculaceae bacterium | reverse complement strand
CTGTGGCTTATCGCTACGACGACAGCCCGCGGCCGCTTGCCGCATACACCGAGGATGCCCTTATGACCCTCTACCCCGAGGTGTTCGAAAAATACCGCCACAGCACATTCCGCGCCGACGGCCTCGCCGGAAAGCCCATGCCGTCGTTCTCGAGCCGCACCCTCACGGCAGCACGCATGGAGCACACCTATGGCGACGCCATGCCCCGGCCCACGCTTTTTGTATTTCTCGACCCGGGTGTAAACTCCACTGCCGCCACTGTGGCCGACGTGCGCTCGGCCGCCTCGCAGGCTCCCGTGGCCGCCGACATAGTGTGGGTATTCACCGACAACCGCACCGACACTCCCGCCGACATTCTCGGCAATATGCCGGCCGAGGAAACGGCCCTTATATCGGCCCACTCGCTCGTGCGCGACTGCGGAATCACCCTCTACCCCACCCTTATCATGGTCGGGGCCGACGGTATTGTAAAAAATATTGCGCAAGGCTACAACCAAGACCTCCTTTCAGATGTTATCCAAAATATAACATTATCAAACTAAGCACAATATTCCTCTATGGAAACTATCTACTTCAAAGGCAATGCCTGCCATACCTCCGGCCTGATGCCGCGTGCCGGACAGGAAGCACCATGCTTCAACCTCACAAGCAAAGACCTCGCCGAAGTGCGATGCATGGACTTTCCCGGCCGCAAGGTCGTGCTGAACGTTTTCCCAAGCCTCGACACTCCCGTATGCGCCGCCTCGGTGCGCCGCTTCAACGAGGAAGCCGCCCGGCGTCCGGATGTGACTGTAATCAACGTGTCGATGGACCTACCCTTCGCACAGCAGCGGTTCTGCGCCGCCGAGGGTATCGACAATTGCATCGTGGCCTCTGCCTTCCGCTCGCCAATGTTCGGCCAGAAATTCGGCTTGCAGATTGTCGACGGCCCGCTCGCCGGACTGCTCGCACGCGCCGTGATTGTAATCGACGAGGACCGTAACGTGATTTTCGCCGACCTTGTCGAGGAAATAACCAACGAGCCCGATTACGAGGCCGCGCTCTCAGTGCTCTGAACTTTCAACTAAAATAATATTGAGATTATGAAAAAGTACTTACTCGCTCTGCTGGCCGTGATTACATTAGGCCTTACCGCATCGGCCGTGAAACCGGAGATTACACTTTCCTATGGCGGATACAACCAGATGGACGCCTGCGACAACCACGACGGATGGGGCAACGTGAACACCTCGTGGGGCTCGCTCAACGCCGGCATCAATTTCCCCGTGACGCGCAACTTCTCTTTCGGCCCCTCCTATACATTCTCATCAACCACCACGAAGGGCGGCGCGTTCCACTCCAAGATTGCCTACCACGCAATCATGATGAACGCCAACTATATCTACTACCGCAACTCTATCGTGAAACTCTACGGCCACCTCGGTCTCGGCTCCGTGATTTCCCACATGCAGCCCCTCGGCGAGAACTCATATAACAAGGCTTACTTCGGCCTGCAAGTGTCGCCCATCGGCGCCCAGGTCGGCATCGGCAACGGCTTCTCCATGTACGGCGAACTCGGCTTCGGTGTCCAAGGCCTCCTCCAGGTCGGCTTCCGCTACCAGTTATAACTCATTCCCCTCTCTCATATCCAGTATTCCGCCCTCTCATGGGGGCGGATTTTATTTTCCTGTGGAGAAGGTTATAAAGCCGGAGGGTTCTTTGCCTTTGGCAAAGCGCTTCGCGGTTAGTGTTCCTGCAACCCATGCAGGAACGCGAGCCTCCGGCTTGCGCATCGTGCATTGATAAAAAAATCGCGTGGCCCGGTTTTCACAAACCGGACCACGCTTCTGTTATGATATAATTTGATTCAGTGGTCTTTTCTACCTTTTAGAACCTACTGCTTTATTTCACGGGCACAAGGCGGATGGCCGCGCCGCCGCCGGGTGCAACGTCGATTTTAAGACGGGTCTTGGAGTTGACTTTCTTGGTGGAGATTTTGTAACTCTGGGGATTGTCGAGGTAGTGGGCGTCGGAGCCGTCCTGATATATCGTGGCCGTGTAGTTAACGCCTTTGGGAAGGAAACTGAAATCGATTTCGGCCTTGCGGGCGTTTTCGTTGGTGATTGTGCCCACATACCAGTCGTCGGAATTCTTGTCGAGGCGGGCCACGGTGATATATTCGGCAGGCTCTGCCTCGAGATAGCGCGAGTCGCGCCATTCAACGGGCACATCCTTGATGAATTGGAACGCGTCGGGGAAGCGGCGGTAGTTCTCGGGCAGGTCGCAGGCCATCTGCAAGGGCGACGGCATGGTGAGATAGAGAGCCAGCTGACGGGCGAGCGTGGTGAGGCCGCGGCTGGTGTTGCCCTGCCCATAGGACGAGAGGTCCATCTCAAAGAGACCGGGAGTGTAGTCCATCGGGCCGCCTTTGAGACGTGTGAAAGGCAGGATGGCGGTGTGAGAGGGAGGGTTGCCTCCGAACGATTCAAATTCACCGCCGCGGGCCGATTCCTGAGCCACCCAGTTGGGATATGTGCGCATCAGGCCGGTGGGACGCACTGCCTCGTGGCTGTCGATCATAATCTTGTGGTCGGCGGCCTTTTGGACCACATTGATATAGTGGTCGACCATCCACTGCGACGAGTGGTACTCGCTGCGGGGGATTATATGGCCCACATAGCCGGTCTTGACGGCATCGTAGCCGTGCTCGTTCATGAAATCGAAGGCGCGGTCGAGCTGACGCTCATAGTCGGCAGCGTTGGCGGCTGTCTCGTGGTGCATTATCAGTTTCACGCCTTTGGAGTTGGCGTATTCCACGAGTCCCTCGAGGTCGAAGTCGGGATAGGGCTTGTCGAAAAGGAACTGGCGGTTCTTGCGGTAGCCGGCCCAGTCTTCCCAGCCTTCGTTCCAGCCTTCGACGAGCACGCCGGGGATACCGTTCTCGGCGGCGAAGTCGATATAACGCTTCACATTCTCGGTATTGGCGGGGTGACGGCCGTTGGAGGGCAGAGCCGAGTAGTCGGTGACGCCGGGCTTGGCATTGTACTTGTCGGAATATGCCCAGGTCTTGCCGCCGGTGAACATTTCCCACCATACGCCCACAAACTTGCGCGGAACAATCCACGAAGTGTCTTCTATCACGCTGGGGTCGTTGAGGTTGTAGATAAGTTGGGAAGCAAGGATGTCGGTGGCCTCGTCGCCAATCATGATTGTGCGCCAGGGGGTGACAAACGGAGCCTGCAAATAGGCGCGCACGCCGTTTTTGTCGGGGGTGAGGTGGCTTTTGAGCACCTTGGCGTCGGCATCGATTTCCACGGCCATGGCGGGATAGCCAACGAGGGCGGCCTCGTGGATATTGACGTAGAGCGGACGCTCGGGGTGCTTCATCAGAAGAGGTGTCTGCGCGGCAAGGCCGGGGATGCGCGAACTTTCGGTGTGACGCGGGTTGGGCATCTTCTCTTTAAGTTGCGACACGGGTGCCACGGTGTAGAGGAATTCGTCGGAATCATAGTCGCCGGGAATCACATACATGGTCATGTCGGCCGGGAGGGCAAACTGAGTGTTCTCGCCGCGGAGCGTACCATAGTTGAGGCCGCGCTGCTCGGGCACTTCGTAACGGAAACCCACGCCGTCGTTGAACGCGCGGGCGCGGACGTTGACGGTAAGGCCTTTGGCATCGGCAAACGACACGAGCACCTCATTATAGTTGTTGCGGATGTCGGATGTCTCGCCCCATACGGGCTGCCATGTCTCGTCGACGGAGTCGGTGCCGACAACGGTCATTGCGAGGCCGTCGGTAAACTTGAACTCGTCGGCAACAAGGCCAAGCGTGCTTTCACCAACGACAGGCTCGCCCTTGAAAGTAACGTCGTAGACGGGAGTGCCGGTGGCGATGGTGCCTATATTAAAGGATATATTGCCGTCGGGCGACTGCAATGTGTAGCCTGCGGCCGAGGCCGACACGGCCATGCACGCTGCGCTTATAGCAATTATAGTTTTTTTCATAAGATTGGTAAGTATGATAATAGTTGCAGGAACATTAACCGCGAAGCGCTTTGCCAAAGGCAAAGAACCCTCCGGCTTGTGGCAATGCAAAATGCACAATGCACGATGCACAATTCACAAGCCGGAGGCTTGTGTTCCTGCCTGATTTATAATTCCTAATTCCTGACTCCTATTTCGAGAAGATTTTGTAGCCGTAGGCGTCGAGGCTTACAACGGAGGGCATTGCAATGTCGGTGTCGGAGATGAGTTCTTCCATCTTGTCGCCCACGAAAGCGATGGGCACTTTCACCTGCACTGCGCTGCCGGTGGGATTCACGGCCACGAGCACGGTCTTGTCACCGTTGGTGTGTCCGAAAATCACGCCTTTCGAGCCGGAATTGTAGACATGGATGTCGCCGCCGCGGGCAACTGCCGTTTCTTCGTAAGCGTCGCAGATTTCTTCATATTTCTTTTGAAGCGCGGCATTCCATGTCAGGGGCTTGGCATTGATGAAGGCGGTGCGGTTGTCGAAGCCGGCTTCCATGCCGGAGTAGATCATAGGCACCTGCGAGAGGAACGATGTGATTACGAAAGCGCCGGGCATGGCCTCGGGGCTGCCAAACATCTGCTGGGGCGATTTCTCGGAAATCACGTCGTGGTTCACGACATAGCGCATCAGCTGCTTGCCGGCGGGCACAGTCTTGTCTCGTTTGAGTGTGGTCTCGACAAACTTGTCGAATGTCGACTTGCCGTTGTAGAAGTTTTGCAGGTCGGTGCAGTATGCCCAGTCGTAAATCATGTCGAAATCGGCATCGTAGAGTTTGAAGTCGCTTGCCTCGGCGAGCATGAAGGCCTTGGGCTTCACCTCGCGTATCGACGTGATGGCTTCTTTCCAGAAAGAGTTGGGCACACCCTCGGCATAGTCGCAGCGGAAACCGTCGACATCGGCCTGCTTCACCCAGTAGAGCATGGCGTCGATCATGGCGCGGCGCATCTCTAAATTGTCGTAGTTGAGGTCGGCCACATCGTTCCAGCCCATACCGGGAGGCGACACGATGTCGCCGTTGGCGTTTTTGGTAAACCAGTCGGGATGCTCCGAAATCCATACATTGTCCCATGCGGTGTGGTTGGCCACCCAGTCGAGAATCACGAGCATGCCGTCGGCATGTGCGGCGTTGACAAGGCTTTTGAGAGCGGCCATGTCGCCGTATTTGGGGTTGATGGCAGTATAGTCCTTCACGCAGTAAGGCGAGCCGATGGCGTTTTTCTGGCCTTGGGCATAGATGGGCATGAGCCAGAGCACGTCGGCCTCGAGGTTGTCGATTTTGTCGAGGCGGGCCTGTATGGCGGCCAGGCTGTTGTCCGACGCGAAGAAAAGAGGATTGGCCTCGTAGATAAGGCTTGTAGAAGCGGCCGGGGCGGTCGGGGTCACAGGTTTGTCAGGATTGACAGGCGTGCCGGGCTCGTCGTTGCCCCCGCATGCCGACATCAGCCCCACAAGTGCCGCTGCGGCGAATGTGTATTTGAAAACTGATTTCATTTTAGGATAAATAGAAGATTATGTTGTTTTACAGGTTAATTATGGCACAAGCAGAAAATACTGTGCATGGAATCGCGTAGCGATTCAAGAATATAGCCGGGGGTTCCGCTATCGCTCCACCCCCGGTATGCAGAATTTGGTCCATATTGGTGATGGAGCGAGCGACTGCGTAGCGTTCTGCGCCTCGGTTGGTATTTTCGAACGCTCCGGCCGGCCTCCGCTCCAATACCTTTATTAAATTCATTCCGCGATTCCCGGGGCTGTCGCCCCGCGCTATATTATTTGTCTCCTGACGGAGACACGATGCACCGTAATTATGGCTTGCGGGGTTATTCTCACAAGCCGGAGAGTTCTTTGCCAAAGGCAAAGCGCTTCGCGGTTAGTGTTCCTAAGAGATAAAACAAGTTGGGAAGCCGAGAAGTTCCAAGACTTCTTAACTTCCCAACTATTATTTTATATAACTAACTACCTTAGGGTTTGGAGATTTCGGTCACGCCGTCGGCAGTGAGTCGAAGGTAATAGTTACGGTTGAGCGTGATGTTGTAGTCGGCAAGTTGTTCGCCTCCGCCATTATTGTTGAAGATGAGGTTTACAGATTCGCCATTGCCTGTCACTTCAAAGTATTTAAGGGGAACGCCAATTGTCTCAGTTCCAACAGGAGAAACACCGGGCCATCCGCCGAACACTTCACTGTCGCCCCAGGCATAAAGGGTGAGTGCATCCCAGCCGGTCTCGTCGGCAACATAGATTTTGCAAGTCTTGCTGGTGTTAGGATTAACTGCTTCCCAACCGTTAGCTGTGACTTCGAAGTAGTAGTTGTTGTCGCCCGTAATTGCGGGACCGTCGACCTGCTGACCGTTGTTGTCGTTGAGGATGAGGTTGAGGGTCTCGCCCGCACCATCATATTTGAATGCCTGATAGTCAGCGCCGTCGATGTCGACCACGAGGTCGGCAGCCTTGCCGGGCCATCCGCCGAACACTTCACTGTCGCCCCATGCATAAATGTAGTTGGAGGCCCAATCGAGGGTGTTGTGCACATAGATGGTGTAGGGGTTAGTCTCGGGTGTGGGATCGGGTTCAACCGGGCCTACAACGGGAGGATTCTTCGGGTCAACAACTTCAACCTTGAGGTCGGAGGTGAGCAGGAAGTAGTAATCCTGGTTGAGGTCAACGCCGAGGATGTCGTTGTTCTCGATCTGCTTGCCGCTGTTGTTGTTGGCGATGAAGTTGTAGTGGAGGCCGTTGTTTGCCTGGCCGCAGTCCCAGTAGGTGTATTCCACGCCGTTGATAGTCTGGGTGCCTGTGGGAGCGATGCCGGGCCAGTTGCCGAAGAGTTCGGGGATGTTGTCGCCCCATGCGTACATGAAGATTCCGTCCCAGCCGGTATTGTTAATAACGAAGATAGCGTAGCCGTCGTGTTTAACGGAAGGCTCAACAGTAACTTCCTCGCAGCCGTCGGCTGTGATGCGAACGTAGTAGTCGCGGTCGAGGACAACGTCGAAGTCGTTAAGTTGTGTGCCGCCGTTGTTATTGTTGAAGATGAGGTGCTCGGTGAGGCCTTCGTTGGCAGCGCCGGTGTCGAAGTATTTCCAGCGTGTGCCGCTGATTTCTACGGTGCCGGTGGGAGTCATGCCGGGCCATGCGCCGCAGATTTCGGCCTCGCCCCAAGCGTACATTGCGAGGGCATCCCAGCCGGTCTGGTCGTCGACGTAGATTACATAGCCGTCGTGGGGTATTTCACCGGGATCGACGGGAGTCTCGAAGTAAGCGGCCCAGCGGTCGACTGTCACGTTGATGCGGCCGCCAAGTTCGGGAGCCTCTGTGTGGAGCACGTCTTCGTTGCGGAGCGATTTCTCGAGGCCTTGCTGCTCGTTATAGAAGGTGTAGCCATCGGCAAGCGATGTGCCTTCTGCGAAATCGGAGGGATAGAGGTAGATACCCCATTTCACGTTGTTGTTCTCGCATTTTTCGAGTTTCCAGCGCATGTCGCCTACAACGGCTTCGGGGTCGCCGCCGTTGAATGCGCCCACGATGTAAATGTCGTTGTCGACCACAGTGGCCTGAGGCATGATCACCTCGAGGAGGTAGGCGCCTTCCTTTGTGGGGAACTGGGGCAACTCATGGTCGAACACGAGGTCGTCCTTGCTGCATGCTGCCGAAGCGAAGAGAAGGAGCACGAGTGCCAGCAGATTGAATATCTTATAATTTTTCATTGTTTTTAAGATTTGATAGTGAGCCAATTACTCATTAATAGCCGGGGGTCTGAACGAGACCGGGGTTAACCATAAGGGCTGTCTGGGGCAGAGGATACCATTCGTACTTGCGGTCGCGTTTAGCGGGCAGGTCGTAGCCGGATTCGTCGGCGCGGCCGTAGAACCACCACTGGCCTTGTGTGAATTTGTCGAAGCGACGGAGGTCGGTACGGCGGCGGTAGCCTTCGTTGATGAATTCGAGGCCCCATTCAGAGAGCATCCAGTCGAGGTCGAACGATTTGAAGGGGTTCTTCGAAACGTTGGCGCCGGGGATTGTCTCGCTTTCGAGGTCGGCGGCAGTGCCGTTGAAGTAACGGGCACGAACTTTATTTACGAGAGCCTTGGCACCGTTGGCGTCGCCGGCACGCATCTTGCATTCGGCGAGGGTGTAGTAAGCCTCGGCAAGACGGAATTCAACTTCGCCGATGTTGCGGAAGTTAAGTTCGGTCGAGGGGGGAGCAATCGGGTATTTGATGAGACGGTAGCCCGAGTTGGTTTCGCCCCAGCGGGGTGACATCACCACTTCGAGGTCGCGGCCAAGGTTCTTGAATGTGCCGACCTGGTCGACATATACGAGGGGTTCGCCGTCGCGGTCGGCATCGGCTTTCATGGGATCTTTGCCCGTACCGAAGTTTGCTTTCATCTCGCCCATAAGGAACATGCCTCGGTAGTTATTGGAGGCAATATCCCAAACATAGGGCTGCTTGCGCACGTCGAGGTCGGACATACGGTCGAAGAGCGAGCCGAGTTTGTCGCCGTAGTCGAAGACGAAGCTCTTGCCGCCGGTGTCAGTACCGCCTGTGGGGAGCACTGTGCCGGAGTTGTCGTGCGAGGGGGCTACGATAACGCAGTTCCATGCGCCGCCGGCACCGTCAGTCTTGCCGCCGAAGTATTCGTCGTAGTTATAGGCAAGGAAGGGGAAGTTACGCATATTGCCGAAGTCGAGCTGGCCAACTTCTGCTGCATAAGCGAAGATGATTTCGGGGCAGGAGTAATTGTTGTAGCCGAATACGTCGCGGTAGTCGGATGCGAGGTCATACTGTCCGTAAACGCCGTCGATGATGTCTTGGGCAATTGCTGCGGCATCAGTGTATTTGGCTTCTTTGATGAACACTTCGGCATTGAGGAGCAGACGCATCTTGATCATGCGGTTTGCAGCCTGGTTCATGCGGATCATCGAGGAACGCGAGCCGTCTTCTTTCATAAGGAAGGGACGGGATTCGTCGAGTTCAGTGGAGATGAATTCGAAGATTTTCTTGCAGGAGGTGTCGAAGTCGGGGTCGGCCGAGCCGGGAATGTTGTTGCCGCTCGGGGGCTCGGTGTTCAAGGGAAGAGCACCGCCCCAGAGTTCGAAGTTCTTGTAATATGCCCATGCGCGCATCGAGCGTACTTCGGCGATATACATCTGCTTGGCTTCTTCGGTCATGCCGATAGACTCGGCATTGATGCCGTTAAGGTCATGGATAAGGAGGTTGCAAAGGCCGATAGTGGTCCATGCTGCATCCCAAGCCTGCTTGATGATTACAGATTCGGAAGTCCAAGACTGTGCGGAGAGCACGAATTTTTCGGCTTCGTCCCAGCCCCATGCGCCGCCGTTCCAGGTGCGCCATGCAATCTGGTCGGCCGACAGTTCCTGAAGGAAGTTATTTTTCTCGTAAGAGTTGCCACTGACGATGTTGGCGTAGATGGGAGCGATGGCGGCCTGAACGGAAGTCTCGTTCTGGTAGTAAGCGCCGGCGTCCACGCGGTCGTAGACCTTTTCGTCGAGGTCGGTGCAGGAGGACATCGAAACCGACACGGCGGCAAGCACACCAAGGCCCAGTGATATATAGTGTTTCATTGTGTTTTAAATCTGTAAGTTATCGATTATTTGAAGCGCAGTGTCACACCGAATGTCACAGATGTGGATTCGGGATATGAACTTGCAGTGTCGATACCCGGGGTGATACCGTTCTGGTTTACGATCGAGGGATCGTTACCGGAGTAGCCGGTGATGGTGAAGAGGTTCTTGGCTGCCACGTAGAGGCGGAGGCTCTGCACGAGCGAGCCGCGCTTGAGGGGCACTGTGTAGCCGAGGGTTACGTTCTGGAGTTTGAAGTAGTCGCCTTTTTCAAGGAAGTATGATGAAATCACACCGCTGGAGGCATATACGTTCTTATCTTTGGTGTAGGCTGTGCGGAGCACGTTGGCCTGGCCGCTGCCGCGGAGACCCATGCCGTATTTGCGCATGTTGTAGATGTCGAAGCCGAAGGCGCCGTTGAACATGAGGCTGAGGTCCCAGTTCTTGTACTTGATGTCGTTGGACCATGTGAGGAAGTGCTCGGGAGCACCGTTGCCGATCACACGCTTGTCTTCGGGGTTGGCCTGTGTGGCGAGGATGGGCTCGTTGTCTTTGTTGAGCACCATGATGTCGCCGGCTTCGTTCACACCGCAGTATTTGTAACCGTAGTACAGGGCGATCTTGTTGCCTTCCTCAACACGGAAGAAGTAGGTGTTCGTACCGATACCGGGAAGTTGGTAGAGGTCGAGGTAAGATGCCTTGTAGATGTCGTTGGACAGTTTGGTGAGTTTGGTTGTGCCCCAGGAGTAGTTCACGCCGGTGGTCCACTTCACGGGGGTGTCGTTGAACACATCGTAGTCGAGGGCGATTTCGATACCGGTGTTCTTTGTAGTACCTACGTTCACGAGGATGTCGGAATATACATACGGGGGCTGGGGAGCGGTGTAGTTGTAGAGGAGGTCCTGCGAGCGGCGGTCGAAGTATTCGATAGAACCACCGAGGCGGTTGAAGAACATGAAGTCAACACCAATGTTGGCCGAAACGAGTTTTTCCCAGCCGAGCATCGAGTTGGCGTTGCTTGACGGACGGAAACCGTTCTGCCATCCGTTGGGGAATTTGTAGGCACCGCTCTGCGAGTAGGTGGAGATAGCCTTGTAGGAGTCGAAGTCGCTACGGCCGGTCACACCGTAAGATACACGGGGCTTCAAGGTCTGGATTTTGTCGGTGAGGTCTTCCATGAAGCTCATGTTGGTCATTTCCCATGCCAAAGATGCGGAGGGGAAAGCACCCCACTTGTGGTCGGCACCGAATTTGGTGGAGCCTTCGTAGCGGAGAGAAGCGGAAGCCATGAGGAGGTTGCGCCAGTTGTAGTTCACACGGCCGAAGAAACCGATGAGGGTAGATTCGGATTTGCCGGCGTACATGTTGGCAAGACCGTCTTTAAGGTAGGAACCGGAACCGATGCCGTGCCAGAGGAGCGAGTCGTAGTCGAAGTTTTTGTTCTCCATGAACATCTGTTCCCAGTTGGAGCGTTCGAAGGTGTAGCCCACGAGCACTTTGGCGTCGTGTTCGTCGTTGGTGAACTGGTAGTTGCCGGTCCATTCCAACATGTTGGTCCACCATTTCTGGTATTGGATGGAAGCGCGGCCTTTGTAGCCGTTCCAGAAGGATTCACCGGAGGTGGAGGGGGTGTAGTAGTCGCTTTTGAGGTCGTTGTACTGGATAGCGTAGGAGAGGTTGGTGTAGACGCGGTTGTTGTCGTTGCTCCATACGTTCCATTTGAGGTCGGCGTTACCGAGCACATATATGCGACGGCCCTCGCTGGTGTTCACTTTAAGTTGCTGAACGGGGTTCTTGATGTCGGTGGGCGAAGTGGGCTGGTAGTAAGTGCCGTCTTCGTTGTAAACAGGCATGGTGGGGTTGAAGCCGAGGGCGGTGTCAAACATGCCGTCGTCACCCCATTTTTCATTCACGCGACGTGTCGAGAGAGAGGTGGTGAACTGCAAGCGGCGGTCGAGAGCCGACTGCTGGAGGGAGAAGCGCAAGCCATATTCCTCGCGGCCCGATACGATGTCGAGACCGTTGGCTTTCTTATAAGAGATAGAGCCGGAGTATGAACCGTTGGCTGTGTTGCCGTCGATTGCGAGGTAGTGGTTGGTGTCGTAAGCGTAGTCGCGGGTTATGAGGTCGTACCAGTCGGTGTTGTAGCCATAGTCGGCCTGACGGCGGCTGCGGCGGAATTCATCGGCTGTGAGCACTTCGGGCTTGTTCTTTGCGAAAGCAAGAGAGATATATCCGTCGTAGGTGATGGAAGCGCCTTCACCGCCGGCGTTGCCGCGACGGGTAGTAACGAGGATCACACCGTTGGCACCGCGTGTACCGTAGATGGCAGCGGAAGCGGCGTCTTTGAGCACGGTCATCGATTCGATGTCCTGGGGCGAAAGGTTGCGGATGTCACCGCCGGCGATACCGTCGATCACAACGAGCGGGCCGTTGCCGGCAGAAAGCGATGTGGCACCGCGCACCTGAAGGCTCGACGATGCGTTCGGGTTGGCCGATGCGTCGGATGTTACGTTAAGACCGGCTACTTTACCGGTAAGCATTTCCATGGGGTTGTTCATGGCACCCACCTGGAAATCGTCCTTGCTCACTTGCACGATCGAGCTCGAAAGTTCGCGGCGGCTGAGCGAGCCGTAACCGATGACAACCACTTCGTCGAGCGACTGTGTGTCGTTCATCATCATTACATTAATAGTAGTGCGTCCTTTTACTTCCACTTCCTGGGGTTCGTAACCCACATAAGAAACGGTAAGGATGCCGTCGGAAGGAACGTTGTTAAGGGTGAAATTACCGTCGAGGTCGGTATTCACACCCATCGAAGTTCCTTTAACCATTACTGTGGCGCCGATTAATGTCTCGCCCGTCTCGTCGGTCACCGTACCTGTAACGGTGATCTGAGCAAACGTAGTCAACGACATTGTCAGCAGTCCAATCAGCAACAACACGCTGCGGCGCAGAGCACAGTTTTTGAGGGACATACTCATAGTTTAATTGATTTAAGTTTTTTGAAATTAGATTTGGTAAATTTTTCCTTTAGTGAAAATTTTTTCACAAAATTATTGTTAAAAAGTCGTATAACAAAGAGCCTCAAATGTAAATCAAACTACAATCAAACTCTTTTATGCTTATAATCAAGCAATTAGCAACTTTTTAACATTAAAAAATCAAAGTATTTCCACCGGGAGTCAAACCTCTCTTGGCCTCACACGCGTTAATTTTACCACCCCGTCTATTAAAAAAATTAACTTAACGCGCCTCTCCAGCGCATTAAGTTAAACAAAGTTAATTAAGCCAGGAACACAAGCCTCCGGCTTGTGGCAATGCAGTCCAAGCAAGGGCGTATCACAGAATCGCGTACAAGTTGGCACAAGTTCCCGAACTATCCTTTATCACTTATCACTTCTCCTTTTCACAAAAGTCCTAATTCGACCTGCGAGGCGATGCGCTCGATGCGCGAGTCCTCGGAATCGCTGTCGGGCCGGTAGGTGCCTTTGAGGCTTACGCCGAAGAGTTTGCCGAATCCTTGCCAGAAGGAGGCGCGGAACGTGCCGAGAAATGCTTTCAGAATGTTGTATGACGACTGGTGGGTCTCGCGCTGTATCAATTTCACAAGGATACGCGCCTGCGTGCGCGAGAATTTTTTCAGCACGGGCTTATACTGCGCGAATATCTCCTTTTCCATCTTTTTGAGATATTGGTCGCGCTCCTTCTGCGTGGGGAAGGTCTCGAGGTACTCGTAAGTCTCGACAAGCGTCTCGGCAATAAGTTTTGCATAGGGCAGGGTCAACTTCACGTTGCGCACCAGGCGGTTATATTCCTGCCGCTCCTTCTCGTTCTTGAAGCGCATGGCGGGATACACCACCAGGTCGGTCATCACATACACTATCATCGAGTCGCCGGCCTCGTCGCGGGTCCAGTAATATCCCTTGCAATACTGGATGCGCCCGTCGCCGGGATGCTCGAGCGTGCGCTCCTCGGCCACGGCTCCGAAAGCCGCGGCAAGCATCACCGCAAATATAACGAGCATCTTGCGCATCAATAAGTCATTTTCTCACTAAACGTATGGCATTGATAAAAGTTTGTCCGCGCCGGGGCGTGAACCCGACGGTAATGCCACGCCCTGCCGAGGCGGCGACATCGACACGTATGTCGAGCGGACGCTGACGGCCTGCCTCGGCCCGCACATCGAGCGCCGAAAGCAGAGGCTCGCCGTTGACCGTGACGTCGAAACAGTCGTCGGACTCTTCATGGAGGGCCGAATTGCCAAGTTCGTATACAAGGGCCTGATATTCTTCCTTGGTGAGGTCGGCCCAATGGAGATAGAGGGCATAGTCGCCGTCGGGCACATCGAAGCGGAATTCCTCGATGCCCCGGCGCGCAGTCTGGTAGAGCGGGTCGTTCGCGGTGCCGAGGATGCTCACATCGGAGGCCGGAAGGCTGCCGACCCAATTTTTCAATGTGTATGGCTCGCCTCCGACATAGCCCCACGACCCGGCCCGATATGGCTGCTCGGGCATCCAGCACACGCCGGTGGCGGGGTCGGTGAACGAGCGTCGTGTCCCGGCAAGCACGCTGATGTCGGTAAACGTGCCGTCGATGCGGTATGGGATGCCATGCAGGTCGATGCTGATGGCCGCGGCGCATTCTCCGGCCACGGCAAGGAAATTGTTGACGCCGGGCTTCAAGTCTACATCGGCACGGGCCACTCCGTCTGCCGCGGCAATAGCCGACGGCTCGCCGCCGTTTATGCTCAGGCTCACTTCGGGGAGGCTGGTGTAAATCTTTATTTCAGTGCGGCAGATGCCGGCAGAGTCGAGTTGCGCGGCTCGGCGCGTCCAATCGGCGTTGGCAAATTGCACAAACGGCTCGGCGGCGAGGTTGGCCTTGTAGAGCCAATAGGTGTTCTTGGGCCGGCGGTCGAGGGTGACGATGCCTTTGAGGTTGACATGAGGCACGGCATTGCCTCGCGCCTCGCTGTAAAACTCGTTGAGATTCCACAAGTTGGCGCCGGCCACAAACGGACGCCCGGCTATGGCGCGGAGATAATGCTCCTGGTAGAGGTCGGTATACTCCATCGAGTAGTCGTACATCTGCGGGGCGTCGGAATGTATGCGGGTGTCGCAGTCGGAGCCGTATTCGGTGATTATCACGGGCTTTGACGGGTACTTGGCATGGAAATCGTCGAGGAACGTGTCAAAATCGCTGAATTTGCCGCCGTACCATCCTTGGTAGAGGTTCCAGCCTATTATGTCGGCCGAGTCGAGCAGCCCTGCCTGGCTGTAAAGCGCGAGGTTGCCGAAACATGGCAGAAGCGTGTAGCGCGAGGGGTCGAGGGCCTTGGCAACGGCGTTTGTTGTGTCGGCCTGCAATTTCACTTCATTTAAATATTGTTCGCGCGCGTGAGTGCCTTCCTTGTAGGGAATGGAGAGCAGCACTTCGTTCATATAAGCCCAGGCCACCACCGACGGTCGGTTGAAATTCTGCTTTATCATCTCGCGGAGCATGTCGAGCGAGTTTGAGAGGAAGGCCTCGCTCTCGGTCACGGCGTTAACCACGGGTATCTCCACGGTGGTAATCAAGCCCTCGCGGTCGCAGGCATCCATCAGCAATGGGTCTTGTGGATAGTGCGACACGCGCAGGAAATTTGCGCCCATATCCTTGATAAGCCTTATGTCTTGAAGGTGGTAATCGTCGGAGAGGGCCCAGCCCTTGTCCTTGAAATCCTGATGGCGGTTGGTGCCCATCAGTTTCAGGGGCTTGCCGTTGAGAGTGAATCCGCGGTCGGGGTCGAACTCAAACCAACGGAAGCCAAAGCGGTCGGTCTGTGTGTCGACAACGCGCCCGTCTGCCGTTATGGTGGTTTCCACAGTATATTGGGCGGGGGCGTCGGGGCTCCACAGCGCGGGATCATCGACATTATAGTCGAACACCGTCATCGACATTTTCGCTCTGGCGGCCACGGTGCCTTTTTTCGCCGAGCGTGCCACGAGCGTGCCGTCGGGAGCGATAAGCCTCTGCTCGACAACTATTTTCGCCGCCTTGTCGCCGAAATTATCGACAAGCACATATACAGTTGCGTGCGCCTTGCCGTCGGCCACCTCGGGCGTAACCACATACACGCCCGACGAGGCGTAGTCCGACCGCGAGAAATGCACCGGCTCCTCTATTTCGAGAAACACGTCGCGGTAGATGCCTCCGAAAAAGGTAAAGTCGGCGCTTAGCGGTGCTATGTCGGGGTTGTGGGAATTGTCGACCGTGACTTCAATCTCGTTTTGGCCGGGATGAACATATGGGGTGATGTCCAACACAAAAGCCGAGTAGCCGCCCACATGCTCGCCGGCCTCGTGGCCGTTGACACGCAGGCTCGTCGTCTGGTTCGCGCCCTCAAATTCGAGGAACACGCACTTCCCGGCTATCGTCTCGGGCAGGGTCAGGCTCTTTACATAGCGCCCCGTGCCGCGATAATATCCGTCGGTGTCGTCGTCGGCATCGGCAGCGTTCCATGTGTGGGGCAAATCGACGCGCACGGCCACATCAGACTCGCGTCCGTCGAAAAAAGTCCAGTTTGCATTCACCGACACCTTCGAGCCGGCCCACATCTGGCCCCATGCAACAAAGACGGCAACAACAGCAAGTATATAATTCTTCATCTATTCCGGATTGATTCGCATTGCAAATTTGCGAAAAAATATCCGAACCTCCAACATTCCTACAATTTCATTTTCAGAAACTCCCGCAAATGAATATGGATTATTCCCGGATAATCCTTGACAGGCCCGGTTATATCTTCCATCGTCACCACATATTTGGGATAATCATCATTTATAGCCCTTAGGTTGCCAAACTCTCTCTTGATTGTCTCCGGACTGCTCAATTTATACGCGACTTGGACATATATTGTCTGAATTCCCTTTCTTGCGACAAAATCGACCTCTCCGCCCGGCAGAACTCCGACAAACGTATCGAATCCTTGTATAATCAATTGATTACGTACTACATTTTCAAGTATTTTCTCTATGCTTCCAAACACATACGGCATTTCATTAGTTATTGCATTCCTCAATCCATGGTCTATAAAATAATATTTCTCAATCTGCTCGAATATTTTTTTTCCGTGAATATCATATCGCTCCATCGACCCAACAATAAGGGCACTGCAAATTGCATTTATATACCTCGAAGCCGAATCGTTAGATACTTTCGACCCTTGCGATTTAAGATATTTCGTAATGTTGTTAATCGACACAAGTTGCCCCACATTGTCAGCAATAAACGCAATCAGGTTTTCAAGAAATCTGAAATTACGGATCTGCTCCCGCGCCACTATATCTTTAAGCACTATCGTGTTGATCACACCCTGCAAATAACCCTTAATTTCGGGTATTTCGTCGAATTCATAATTGGCAAGGCCCGGCATCCCTCCAAATTGCAAATATTTCATCAATGTGTCATTCCCGTCTTCAAGGTTATGAAACACGATAAATTCTTCGTAACTGAGACTTCTTACCGGTATCTCAATATATCTGCCGGAAAATTTTGTGGCAATCTCGGATGAAAACATGTATGCATTGCTCCCCGTCACCAAAATCTGGCAACGGTTTTCTGCATATAGACTTCTTAAAGCGATTTCATAATTATCGATATCCTGCACCTCATCTATCAACAGATAATTCTCAGCACCTGGCGGCAATTTTTCCACTGCATAAGAATACAAATCTTCTGAGGTTTTTATAAAATTGCAACTGTCAAAATCCTTGTCTATGAATAAGACGTTAGCATTTGGCCGATTAGCGTAAAGCCATGTCTCTATCGATTTCAATAAAAAACTTTTTCCCACTCGTCGCTGCCCGACAAGCACAAGCATCATGCCTCTGTTCAGTTGCTTGACAATCCTTTCAATATAAATGGGCCTATCTATTATTTCCATAATTCTACTGTTTCTTCCGCAAAGTTACCATTTATAATCGAAAAAACAAGCGTTTTCCCGAAAAGTTTCGAGTATAGGTGGTAAAAATATAAGAATTGGCCCATTCTTTACACTTATACTCGAAACTTTTCCGCCTATCGCATCTTTTTGGCAACAAAAAGAACCCATTCATCGATATTGCCGGCAAGCGTCGCGGGCAAAGGCAACTCAATCCTTACATCCGGCTCTATTCCGATTCCGTCGATTTTTTCGCCACGCCTCAATCGTGACGACCTGCTCATCGGAACGTTCACCGTAAGCCCCGAGCATGGCATGTCAAAACGGCGCAGATTGCTGAAATCAATTGCACCCATTGTGTTGTCACGGCCATAAACGGTGATCTTGTCAGAGCACTGCCTGCAAAGGATTATAAACTGCTCGGCAGACGACACCGTATGTCCATCGACCATCACAGCCACTTTCTTTGGCCGCGAGTACACGCTGTCGGCCTTAATCTCACGATCGAATCCCGGCACTTTCACAAAATCAAATTTCCCGCTGTCGATAGAGTCGGCCACCGCAGGCATCCACGCCGGACGGTTGCCGTTGTCGACATATGCCTGCCGCAAATAGCAGGCAATATCGGGGGTGGCGCGAATCTCCATTCCGTCGGTAACGAAAGGATGGGTGTATACCAGATTAAGCAACGGCTCGAAAGCCCAGTCGGCCCCACCGCTATTGCCCCGCAGGTCTATAATCAGATTCTCGCATCCTGAACCCAGATATTTTGAAACACCGTCCTTTATCAGCGATATATTTTTCTCATCCCAGCTGAAACTGGGCACTCGAAGCAAATATGTATCATCGTCCACCCTCTGTGCCACAAACTGTGGATTGTAATCGATTTCCGAATAATCAATAGCAGGATAGTATTGCTCGGAAAATGGCGTGAACAAATGGTGGTCTTTAAACCAGGCCACATATTCGCTCGCGGCATCAGAGCCGTCTCTCTTTTCCTGTATCACCTGCGCGAAAAGATGATGTTTCATTTCTTCATAAGAGGCACGGTTTTCATCATTTACCATAGTAAGGAAACCGACATAATTGGCCTCCACATCGGCAACAACCGAGCAAAAGTCGATAGAATCGCAGTTTTCGCTTCCTTTGGCAAAACATGTCAAAGAACAGGAAAACAAGCAAAGCGCAGCAAGAAAATAATTCATCTTCATCTTTTCCGTTTTACGTGCAAAGATACATACTTTTTAAGGAAAAGTTAAAAAGTTGGAGCGCGGTGTTGAAAATCTCGGGAATAATTTATAATTTTGTGGCGGAATATACCTTAAACTCCACCATTTCTTGCAACGCACATCTTGAAAATTTAGTCCAAAACAAAATGGCATTCAACTACATCACCGCACAGGAAGCCGCCGCAATGATCAACGACGGCGACACCATCGGCTTGTCCGGCTTCACTGCCCCCGGCACTCCAAAAGCCATCCCTAACGCTATCGCCGAACGTGCCGAGAAAGAGCACGAAGAAGGCCGCCCCTTCAAGATTAACCTTTTCACCGGCGCCTCCACCTCCGACCGATGCGACGGCGCGCTCTCACGCGCCAATGCCATCAACCGCCGCGCTCCCTACCAGAACGTGCCCGACCTGCGCAAGCGCATCAACTCCCACGACGCCCACTATTTCGACCGCCATCTCTCGGAAATGGCCCAGGAAATGCGCTACGGCTTCTACGGTCCTGTCGACTATGCCATAATCGAGGCCGCCGCCATATCTCCCGACGGCGAGATTATCCTCGGCACAGGCGTGGGCAACGTCCCCACATTCGCACACATGGCCAAGAAGATTTTCATCGAACTCAATGAAAATCTGCCTGAGCAACTCCACGGCATGCACGACGTGATTCTCCTCCAAGACCCGCCCCGCCGCCGCGAAATACCCATATACAAGGCTTCCGACCGCATCGGCTCGCCGGTGCTGAAAATCGACCCGTCGAAGGTTGTCGGCATTGTCCGCACCAAATTCTACGACGGCGTGAAGGCTTTCTCCGCTCCCGACGAAGTGTCGAAGCAGATTGGCGCCAACGTGGTGCGCTTCCTCGTGAGCGAGTACCGCCGCGGAGGCATCCCCAAGGAATTCCTCCCCTTGCAGTCGGGCGTGGGCAACGTGGCCAACGCCGTGCTCTACGACCTGGGCGAATCCAGCGAGATTCCCCCGTTCATGATGTACACCGAGGTTATTCAGGACGCCGTGCTCGAACTCATGCAGAAAGGCAAATGCACTTTCGCCTCCACCTGCTCGATGACATTCGCCGACGCTACCGAGGAACGCCTCTTCGCCGACATGGACTTCTACAAGGACAAAATCCTGATGCGTCCCGCCGAAATATCGAACAATCCCGAGGTTATCCGCCGAATCGGCGTGATTGCCATGAACACAGCCCTCGAAGCCGACATATTCGGATGCGTCAACTCCACCCACGTGCTCGGTACTAAGATGATGAACGGCATCGGCGGCTCGGGCGACTTCACCCGCAACGCCTACATCTCCATCTTCTCCTGCCCGTCGGTAACCAAAGGCGGCCTCATCTCCAACATTGTGCCCATGGTGGCCCACCCCGACCACTCCGAGCACTCGGTCGACATCCTCGTCACCGACCAGGGCATCGCCGACCTCCGCGGAAAAGACCCCGTGCAACGCGCCCACGAGATTATCAACAACTGCGCGCACCCCATGTACCGCGAACTGCTCAACGACTATCTCAAAATCGGACGCGGCGGCCAGACACCTCACGTGCTCGAACGCGCCTTCGCATTCCACAACGCCTTCAACGAGACCGGCGACATGCGCAACGCATCCTTCTCCTGATAGTCATAATCCATTACATATCCCACACAAGCATCCCGGGCCGTACCCGGGATGCTTTTTCTTTGCCAAAAAAAAAGATTTTTTAATATACTAAAAAATTTAATTAATATATTTTAACACTTTTTTGTAAAAATCCACACTACCTTTGCACTGTAATATCCGACCAAATTCAAGCGGATTCCACTGTTGAAAAACAGCCCTCTTAAACCAATATATATATGAGACCGAATCTTAGCAAACTTATCAAACTCGACCGCGTGCCCGAACGCTACTATGCCCCGAAAAACGAAGTGGAAATGGCAGCCCTGAGCCGCGAGGAAAAAATCTTTATCGATATTTCCGAATCGATTGTAGAAGGCGCGATGACAGAAGCACGCCGCATTGCCGACATTATAAACAATAGCGTGGCCACAAAAGGAAAATGTGTGCTCGCTCTCGGCGCCGGAAACGGCACACACGCCGTATACGAGCAACTTATCCGGCTCAATCACGAAGGACAGGTAAGTTTCCGAAAGGTTATCGTATTCAACATCAGCGAATTCTATCCCACCTGCGAGGCTTCGCCAAGCACTTTGAAACGCCTTCACTCCGTGCTCCTCGACCATGTCGACATACGCCCCGAAAACATCCACTCGATGGACACCACCGTGCCCCGCGAAGACGTGTGGCGCGTGAGCAAAGACTACGAGGCGCAAATCGACCGCGCAGGCGGAATCGACCTCTTTGTGTGTGAAATCGGCCCCAAAGGCTCGCTCGCGTTCAACGAGCCCGGCACAAAATACGGCGCCGGATGCCGCCTCGTGCTCCTCGGCAACGAAATACGCCACCAGATTGCCGCCGACTATAAGGTAGACGAGGCTCCGCTCACAGCCATCACCCTCGGCATAAGCAACCTTATGCAGGCCCGGCACATCAACTGCATGGCATGGGGCGAGAATTACGCCGGAGTAATAGCGGAAGCCATCGAAGGCCCTGTCACCGACGCCCTCCCCGCCTCATATCTGCAAAGCCACACCCACGCTGTGATTGTAATCGACCTCGCTGCCGCCGACGACCTCACACGCATAGCCCAGCCCTGGAAAG
>CANRZQ010000012.1 GCA_947644475.1 uncultured Muribaculaceae bacterium | reverse complement strand
CCCACATCCGACCACGAGCGCACCAAAATAACCGGATCAACCCGACGGCTGCTTGTGATAACCAACATCTACGCCCCCGAAATGCCCCTCGGCGAATACGAGGCCCTCGCCACCCGACTCCTCTCCACCTACTGCCAAGGCCGCCTCACGGCAAAAGCACTTTATAACTTATAACTTATAATTCCGCCCCCTCACAATGCCCGAAATATCCCAACGCGGCCAGCAGATGCCGCAGTCGCCCATACGAAAACTCGCCCCCCTGGCCGAAGCCGCCGAGGCTCGCGGCGTGAAAATATACCGGCTCAACATCGGCCAGCCCGACCTCCCGTCGCCACGCGCCGCACTCGACGCCATCCGCTCCATCGACCGCACAGTGCTCGAATACAGCCCCTCGCAGGGATTCCTCTCGCTTCGCCAAAAACTCACGGGCTATTACGCCAAATACAACATCAACCTCACCGCCGACGACATAATCATCACCAACGGCGGCTCCGAGGCCGTGCTGTTCGCTTTCCTCAGTTGCCTCAACCCCGGCGACGAAATCATTGTGCCAGAGCCTGCCTACGCTAACTACATGGCCTTCGCCATATCGGCAGGAGCCGTAATCCGTACCGTCACATCCACTATCGAAGACGGATTCGCGCTGCCCCCCGTCGAAAAATTCGAGGAACTCATCAACCCGCGCACACGCGCAATACTTATCTGCAACCCCAATAACCCCACCGGCTACCTCTACTCGCGCCGCGAGATGGAGCAGATACGCCGCATGGTCAAGGAACACGACCTCTACCTCTTTTCCGACGAGGTCTACCGCGAATTCATCTACACCGGCTCGCCCTACATCTCGGCATGCCACCTCAAAGACATAGAGCAAAACGTGATACTCATCGACTCCGTGTCGAAACGTTACAGCGAATGCGGCATCCGCATCGGCGCGCTCATCACCAAGAACAGGCAGGTGCAGCAGACCGTGCTCAAATTCTGCCAGGCCCGCCTCTCCCCACCTCTCATAGGCCAGATTGCCGCCGAAGCCTCCATCGACGCCCCCGAGGAATACAGCCGCGACATCTACGACGAATATGTCGAGCGGCGCAAATGCCTTGTCGACGGCCTCAACCGCATACCCGGCGTCTACTCCCCCATCCCCATGGGCGCCTTCTACACCGTGGCCCGACTCCCCGTCGACGACGCCGAGGACTTCTGCGCCTGGTGCCTGAGCGAGTTCCAATACGAAGGCTGCACCGTGATGATGGCCCCCGCCTCCGGCTTCTATACCACCCCCGGCGCAGGCCGCAACGAGGTGCGCGTGGCCTATGTGCTCAACATCGACGACCTGCGCCACGCCCTCGAAGTGCTCCGCCACGCCCTCGAAGCCTACAACGCGCGCAAAAAATAATATCCCCGACAGCGCACAACGCACAACGGGAGGGGGGCAAAAAGAGTGTTTATACCGAGATTGTAGGGACACACGGCTCGTGTGTCCGCAGATAAACAATTGACTACCAATCAAATACCCATATAATTCCCCGGACGCACGGGCCGTACGTCCCTACCCATGGTATTTTGACACCCCTTCGTCTTTATGAGCCTTGCGTAAATGAATAATTGCCGGAAAATTCGCTTTTAAGGATTTTTAACACAATAAAATTAGGGAGACAATATATTTTTCCACAGATAGTATTAATTTTGCAAAACACACATTGCTCCTTTTACTGTCTTATTGACAAATGCCAATTTATATATCAAACCCAACTTTAAATCTATCCCGCTAATATAAATATTATTCCTATGAAAGAAACATTACTCTCCAACCTGCATAAGCGTTCATTCTTTCCAACAAAGAATATATTCCTGCTTTGCCTTGCAGGAATGGCTTTCCTGAATGCAAATGCCGCCGATCTCACAGTCAAAAGCAACGACACAGCCCTGGGCACAGCCACCGTTGAGCCGGCCGACAACACTGTCGGCTCGACTGTAACCTTAACCGCTAAATATGTAGTGCCCCGTGATGCAGGCGACTGGGGGCTGACAAAGAACCACCCGAGCCGTTCAGTAAAATTTGTCGGATGGTTCAACTCCCAAGGCGAGTTGCTTTCCGAAGACGCCACATTCACCTATGTGGTTGAAAAAGCAGGCACCCTTGAAGCCCGATATGAACGCGAATTTGTATTAAAGGCAGACGAAAACAATAATATCTACGGATATTACCGCCTAAACAGCCCTCTGCAAAGCGCCGGCATAAAAAACGACGCCAACTACTTTCTTTGCGTAACCGGCAACTTCGCTCCAAATATGGGAACTGATATTAAAAGCCGCTACGTAAGAGGCGGAATAGAATTCAACAATATGCCAAAAGGCTCATCTTTCGTACTCGCCGAAAGCAACGGGTATGCCCAGTCCGAGGCCGTATATTCAGATGCCGGAAGCATCCTATATTTGACCGGAACCGCGACAAAAGACCTGAACACTACAAAGGCGCAAACCCAAGTAGTCCAGAATCTTGTCGCAGAAGCACAGGGAGTGTCCACCGATATTATCCTTGACGGCCAGAATATCAACCTTAAAACCGCCGACATCCAAGGACAATACGTAATATACACAACCGTTACTTTTTTATTTATTAAACAATCATTAGCCTTGCGTCGTGATTATTACAACACGATGTTGGTTTCAAGAGACTATTCCGACAAAGACGCGGATGCCAAAAGTCTTGCCAACTGGGATATTCAGCCAGTCGACGAGGAACATATCGAAACCAACTATTTCGGAGCCTACCCCGACGCCTCAATGGAATACGACGGCGGATACTGGACGTCGATGTACACGTCATTCCCCTACGAATGTTATGCCGTCGATGGAGTGGAGGCATATGTAGCCAACGAAGCCGACAATCATAACGGCGTAATGACAGTGACAATACGCCGTCTCGAATCCGGCATTGTCCCCGAAAACACCCCTGTCCTGCTCAAATGCAAAGGCCTCACCCCGAAAGAAAACCGCCTCATCCCCCTGCTCCCGACCGACAGCCGCATTGCCGAAGCCAAGGAAGACATAGGCACAAACCTGCTCAAAGGCGACTTCTCACTTTTCACCGGCTGCACCACCGACGGCTACAAAGAAGGAGGCTCCTACACCGGACGTCCGACATTCAATCCCGAGACCATGCGCGTATTCTCAAACAAGGACGGAGAACTCGGATTCTACACACTGGCCCCAAAAACCGACGGCTCGCAACAGGAACTTATCCCCAACCGCGCATACCTCGACTTGACGCTCATCCCCGCAGACGCAGCCTCTAAACCGGCCTTCCGCATCCGCTACGACCAAGGCGCGGCAAACGGCATCGAAGAAATAGGCCCCGACGCCGACATCTACGCCCCCGAAGAATACTACACTCTCCAAGGCATAAAAGTCACAAACCCCGAGCCGGGCAACATCTACATCGTCCGGCAAGGCTCAAAAGCAAAAAAAGTAAGATTCTAAAAATTCACAATGCACGATGCACGATGCATGATTGGCTTTCAGCGCGAAGCCCGATTGTGCATTGTGCATCGTGCATCGTGCGTTGACGAATTGTTAATCGAAACTAAATTTGGCCGTTTGAAAATAAAATGATAATTTTGCATTAATAATTGAATTCTTACCCACTTAATACCTAAGAAAGTAAATGAAACCCTACGTATTAGGAATTGACATCGGCGGCACAAACACCGTATTCGGCATCGTTGACGCCCGCGGCACTGTTATCGCCAGCAGTTCCATCAAGACTGCGAAACACGCCAATATCGAAGACTACATCGAAGAACTCTACACCGAGGTGACACGCCTGCTCACCACCAACGACGCCGTAGACAAAATAAACGGCATCGGCGTGGGCGCACCTAACGCCAACTACTACACCGGCAACATCGAGCACGCAGCCAACCTCAACTGGGAAGGCACAATTCCTCTGGCTGCAATGCTTGAAGAGAAATTCAACATACCCGTGGCCATCACCAACGACGCAAACGCCGCCGCCATCGGCGAGATGACTTACGGCGCGGCACGCGGCCTCAAAGACTTCATCATGATCACCCTCGGCACAGGCGTAGGCTCAGGCATCGTTGTAAACGGCCAGCTCGTCTACGGCCACGACGGCTTCGCCGGCGAACTCGGCCACCTCATCGTGAAGCGCAACAACGGACGCGCCTGCGGATGCGGACGCACCGGATGCCTCGAGGCATACTGCTCGGCCACCGGCGTGGCCCGCACAGCACGCGAGTTCCTCGAAATACGCACCGAACCCTCCTTGCTGCGCAACATACCCATCGCCCAGATCACATCCAAGGATGTGTACGACGCAGCCATGCAGGGCGACCAGATTGCAAAAGACATCTTCGACTATACCGGCACCATCCTCGGCGAGGCTTTCGCCGACATGACAGTGTTCACCTCTCCCCAGGCCTTCATCCTCTTCGGCGGCCTCGCCAAGAGCGGCGAACTCCTGCTCAAGCCCCTGCGCGCCGCAATGGACCGCAACATGATGACCGTGTTCAAAGGCAAACCCAAAGTGCTTCTGAGCGAACTCAAAGAAGCCGATGCCGCCGTGCTCGGCGCATCAGCCCTCGGCTGGGAAGTTAAGCCCATCGAGCAAGCATAAGACAATTCACTATTCACAATGCACAATGCACAATCGGCCTCCAAGCCCGGTTGTGCATTTTTTAATGCCCGATTCACAATTTAATTTAATGCACGATGCACAATGCACGATGCACAATTAGGCTACGCGCTGAAAGCCAATTGTGCATCGTGCATTGTGCATCGTGCATTTATTAAATTGTGCATTGTGAATCGTGCATTGTGCATTGAACTAAACTGTGCTTCAAATGTTATAAAAAGTGAATTTCAACTATTTTATTTATGAAGCACATATGCGTCGTGGCCGCCCTGCTGTGCGGCTTGATAATGAAGGGCGAAGAGTGTCTGGCCGACTCTATGGCCTTCGCGGACCGGGCTCCCGTCAGCGCCGAGCAGGCTCATCTCGACAAGGTGAAAAATTCACGCAAGGTAGCCTGGTTCGGCGGTGACGAGTCCAAGGCTGTGCCGCAGGACTCTATCCGAAAACTCATCGAGCGCTTCTACGTCGACCAGTATCATCATTTTCAAGACCCGGAGGCACCTTATTTCCTTATGATGAGCCGCGACGCCACCCTTGCCATGGGTATCGGCGGAGCCGTGAGGATGCGCGGATGGTACGACTTTGGCGGAGCCATGCCCTACAACGGCTTCATCCCCTACTCCATACCCGTGCCCGCCAACGACGCGCGCCGGCGTCGCCTTGCTGCCACACCGGCCGGTACGGCTCTCTTTTTCCGCATCATCGGCACAAACAAGGCCCTGGGAAATTTCTCGGCTTTTATCCAGGGTAACTTCGACGGCGGCGACGGCACAGGCTTCAAAATCAAGAAATCATATGTCACAATCAACGACTGGACCATTGGCTATGCCTCGTCGACGTTCATGGACCTTGCCGCCGACCCTCCCGTGATTGACGCGCAGGGCCCTTGCGGACAGGTAAACAACACCTCGGTGCTCGTGGCCTGGCGTCACGACATACGACGGCGATGGACCTTGGGCGCGTCGGTTGAATTTCCCAAAAGCGCCGTGGCAGCCGACGGGGTTTCCACCGAGACTCTGTCCGACTGGTTTCCCGACATCGTGGCCTACGGGCAGTGGAACTTTGGCCGCGCCGGTGGCCATCTACGCCTGTCGGGACTGCTCCGGGTGATGCCTTACCGCGACCTCACCGCTGGGCGCAACCGTTCAGAGGCAGGCTGGTCGGCACAACTGTCGTCGGTGGCTCCGCTATCCTATGGCGTCACACTCTTTGCCTCGGCCCTGGCCGGCAAAGGAGCCGAAAGTTACATCAACGACATGATGCTCTCGCCCCTCGACCTCCTGCCCGAGCCCGGACATGCAGGGCGTATGTATGCCCCCTGGTTCTGGGGAGCCACCGCCGGCGTGCGCTACAATTTCACCGACGCCGTGTTCGGGTCGGTGTCGGTGAGCGAATCGCGGCTCATGGCCCGCCACGGCATTGCCGGCGACCAATACAAATACGGCCTTTACGGCGTGGCCAATATCTTCTGGAACATGTCGGCCCGCTTGCAGGTGGGAGCCGAATACCTCATCGGCCGCCGCTGCAACTACAACGGCGAGTCGGCCTCTGCCAACCGCGTCAACCTCCTCTTCCAATTCTCATTCTAACCCGGGAACGCGAGCCTCCGGCTTGCGAAAGCAGGGCCGGCAGAGGCGCCGGCGGTTTGCCCGGCATTTACGTGGCCGCATCCGTAGGCTGTGTCAAAATACCAAGGGTAGGGACGTACGGCCCGTGCGTCCGGGAAACCATATTGGTATTTGGCTGAGAATCAATTGTTAATCTGCGGACGCACGAGCCGTGCGTCCCTACAATCTCGGCATAAACAATTTTTTGGCATACCCTCTACATAAAAACACACACGGCGGTGATTATCTACTACGGTCACAACCCGGAGGGTTGTGTTCCTGCCATGTAACAAATGAAACTGCGATTTCTATAACTTTTCTGCGGCGGTGACGGCATCTTGTGTGTATATTGTAAACAACAGGATATAAAGTTATAGATATTTTTTTGCATTTGTTGCAATTATGAGCCGGATGGGCGGCAGAGCACGGTGGCGGGGGCGTGGTCGATGAAGATGCGGCGAGCCTCGGCGGCAATGTCGGCGACGGTGAGCGAGCGATAGGCGGCGATGGGAGTGTCGAGGGTCTCGTTGTGGTAGACGGCCTTGGCGAGGTTGGTGCCCAGCGCGGTGAGGTTCATGTTTTCGTATCGGGATGTGGCCTCGAAGCGGTTTTTGGTGCGTTCGAGTTCGTATTCGGTGACGGGGTCGGCTCCGGCGAGCATCTGTGCCTGCTCCATGAGCATGGCGCGTGCGCGGTCGATGTCGGCGTCGGCTTCCGAGGTGACGCGTCCTGTGAGGATAAGGTATCCCGAGTGTTCGCTTCCCGATATCGACGCGTCGGCAGCGGTAAAAAGCCCTGAGCCCATGACAAGACGCTGAAACAGGCGCGAGCTGCGGCCTGCCGAGAGTATGTCGGTGATGGCGTCGGCGGCGTAGTAGCCCCGAGTGCCGTAGGGGTCCATGCGGAATGCCATGGCGATGAGGGTCTGCGGCACATTGTCGTGGATGGTGACGGTGCGTGGTGCGGTGAGCCAGGGGTCGTCGGCAAGGTGCCTCGGCGCTATCTCGCGTGCGGGGATGTTTCCGAAATATTTCTCGGCAAGGGTGCGGGCGCGTTCTTCGGTGATATTGCCCACGATGGAGAGCACGGCGTTGTTGGGGGCATAGTGGGCGTAGAACCAGCGGCGCACGTCGTCTTGCTCCACGGCGGCTATGTGCTCGGGACATATGCCTATCACCGGCCAACGGTAGGGGTGACTCGGGTATAGCAATGGACGCAGGGCGTGCGACACGCCTCCATAGGGACGGTTGAGGCAGGTTTCCTTGAATTCTTCTATCACAACCGAGCGTTGCACCTCGAGGGCGCGGTCGCTGAACGCCAGGGCGAGCATGCGGTCGCTTTCGGCGTAAAATGCGGTCTCGGCATTCACGGCGGGGACCACGTCGTAGAACACGGTGAAGTCGGAACTTGTGAAGGCGTTGTTGGAACCTGCGGCGGCATCAAGGGTGCGGTCGAAATCGGGCACGTTTACGCTTCCTCCAAACATGAGATGCTCAAAAAGGTGGGCCATGCCCGTGTGCGCGGGGTCTTCATCGCGTGCTCCGGTGTCGTAGAGCACTGTGAGCACCACGGTGGCGGTGTCGCCATCGTGCATGTGCACCACGCGCAATCCGTTGTCGAGAGTAAACTCCATGGTATATTTATTTGACAGGAGAACAGGAGCACAGAAGAAATTTTTACGTTAATGGCCGTGAATAAGCCGTTAATTAAGGCTATCAATAATTAATGATTAATTAATGATAATTAACGTAAAAAATTTCCTGTCACTCCTGTTCTCCTGTCTATTTTTAATTAATGTTTAATCGATGACTTTCATGGAGATGATTTTCACGTCGGCTGTGGGGCGGTCGTGGGAGTCGGTCTCCACTTTTTCTATTTTGTCGATTACGTCCATTCCGGATACTACCTCTCCAAATACGGTGTATTCATTGTCGAGGTGGGGTGTGCCGCCGATTGTGGTGTAGTCCTGTCGCATTTCGGCTGTCATGCGCAGGGGGTTGGCCTTGCCCCAGGCTTCTGTCTCGGCGATGAGGCGGTCTTGGAGGGCATGGAGGCCTGCGGAGTCGCGTTTTTGCTGCAAGGCCATGATTGAGTCCATGTTGTCCTGAGCAAGTTTGTTGAAATGTGCCTGCAAGCCGCTCTGTTCGAGGCGTCGGTCGAACTGGTTGAGCTGCTGCTCGGTATATTTCTCTCCTGTCACGACATAGAACTGGCATCCCGACGAGCGGCGTTGGGGGTTGACCTGGTCGCCCTGGCGAGCGGCGGCGAGTGCTCCGCGCTTGTGGTAGTGGCGGGGGAAGTTGATTTCAGCCTCGAGAGTGTAGCCCACGTCGCCTGAGCCGAGCATCTGGCCGGGCTTTGCGGTCTTTGAGTCGGGGTCGCCGGCCTGAACCATGAAGTTGGATATCACACGATGGAAAAGGGTGCCTTCGTAGGTGCCGTCTTTCACATGTTTGAGGAAGTTGTCGCGGTGGGCGGGGGTGTCGCCGTAGAGGAGCACGGTGAATGAGCCGAGCGATGTGGTCACTTCCACTTTTACGGAACCGGAGTCGGCGGGATTTGATTGTGAAGCCATGTCTTGTGTTGTTTTTATTTGTGCTGAGTCGGCCGATGCGGCGTCTTTGTCGGCGTTCGACGATGCGCCGCAGGCGGCCATGGCCATCATCATGGCCACGAATGGTATAAGTTTTTTAAGCATTTTTTGAGTTTGGGGGAGTTGGGGAAGTTGGGAGGTTGGGAGGTTGGGGAGATTTCGCAAGCCGGAGGCTCGCGTTCCTGCCGGGTTAGCGTTCCTGCCGGGCTTGTGTTCTAAATTACGGCTGTGGGGAAGAGGCGTTTGTAGATGCGGCGGAAGTTGTTGTCCTCGGCCATTAGGCGGGGGGCCTTTTCCTCGTAGTCGTCGCCGTAGATGCTGAGGATGAGGTCGGGAAGGTAGCGGTGCTCGCGGTCGCGGTCGATGGTGGCGGCCACGAGTTTACGCACCGGCTCGGCAAATTTCACAGGGTCGATGGCGTTGAGATAGCGTGCGGCCGATGCAAGGAACTGTCCGGAAAGGTCGACGCGCGTCATGTTCTCAATGAGCCATTCGAGTTCGTCGAAACAAGTCTCTATATTATTGGCGATGTATTCGTATGTGACGAGTCCGTCGGGGTCGTCTTCGAGCACTCTTTTTTGTTCGTCGGTCATAGCAATAATTATTTTGGGGACAAAAATACGGCAAAAAAATCATAATGCCAAATTTTATCAATGCTCAATGCACGATGCACGATTGGCTTTCAGCGCGTAGCCCGATTGTGCATCGTGCATTGTGCATTAAATTAATTGTGCATTATAAATGGGCGGCGGCTGAGTCGATGGAGGTGCCGCGCCATATCTGGCGGCCTGCGGAGTCGACGGCCACTACGTAGGGCACTCGCGGCAGGGCGAAGGGGCGGAGCGCGACAGAGAGCAGGCCGCCGGGGGTCCAGGCCTGTGTCCATGTGGCGGTGTCGCGGCGTATGGCCCGCTTCCATGCCAGGGTGTCGGGGGTGAAGATCACTTCTACCACTTCCACGCCTTTGCGGCTGTTGGCGCGGCGTATACGGTGTTTTGCGCTGTCGGCGTGCTGGGCATACTCGGTGGTGAACACGAAGATGCGGCCGCGCCGCTCGTTGGCAATGAAAGTGTGGAGAGTATCGTCGATGGTGGTGAGGCGCAGGGTGTCGACTGCCGGGAATCCGCCTTCGGGCACTGCCCCTGACGACACTGTGGCATATGGGTCGAGCACCCGGGATACGCGGCTTTCGCCGGATATCGACTGCATCACCGAGTCGGCGCGCACGGGGTCGACTGAGCCGTCGTAGGCCGTGGCAAAGAGCAGAGAGCCTGCCGGAGAATCGGGATGGGCGGCTATGTATCGCTCTATCAAATCGTTGGCCGGGCGTCCGCCCCGGCTGAGGATGTCGGCGTTGCCGTATGAGAAATCTGTCCACTCTTCAAGGGCCGGGTTGCCGGTAGCCTTTATCTTATATGGGTTTGTGCGCGAGAGCATACATTCCACCTTGTCGCCATTGGAGGCGACTATGCGGCCGAGCACACGGTAGTCGTTGTCAAGAAATTCTATCAAGGCAGGCTGTTTTGACGAGCCTTCCACCTCGAATTGCCCGGCGCGGGCGACAGTGACGGCAGAACGCACGGCTGTGCCGTCGTAATACATCACATACAGGTTCATCGACGGATTTCCCTCGATATGGCCCTTTACAGTGAATTTGCCGGAGTCGGAGCATGCCGAGAGCAAGAGGGCCGCCAGCACGGGAAGCAATATATTTAATGTATGTTTCAGTTTCATATCTTTTTACGATTTAAGGGGCATCTCGATGCGGAATGTTGTGCCCAGGCCGGGGGTGGAGGCCTTTACAAATATTTTTCCCCGGTGATATTCTTCTATGATTCGTTTGGCCAGGGTGAGGCCAAGGCCCCATCCGCGTTTCTTGGTGGTGAATCCCGGGTTGAACACATTCTTGAAGTTTTTGCGCGAGATGCCTTTTCCGGTGTCGGACACCTCGACCCATGCGGCCGAGCGGTCGCGTCCGGCGGTCACGGTGATTGTGCCGTGGCCTTCCATGGCGTCGACGGCGTTTTTCACAAGGTTTTCCATAACCCATCCCAACAGCGGGGGGCATGCCTCGACGGCAAGGGCATCGGCTCCGGTGTCGACCTTCAATGCGATATTCGGCGAGATGCGCTTCGACATGTATGATGTGGCATGGGCCGCCATCGTGCCCAGGTCGGCATCCTCCATCTTTGGTACAGAGCCGATTTTGGAGAAGCGCGACGCTATTGTTTCAAGACGCCGCACGTCTTTGTCCATCTCGGCCACGGTGTCGCGGTCGACTCCCATGTCGGGGAGCAGTTCCATCCATGCCATCAGCGAGGATATGGGGGTGCCCAGCTGGTGGGCGGTCTCTTTGGAGAGGCCTACCCATACTTTGTTTTGCTCGGCTTTTTTTGTCGACAGCACGGCGAAATACACCACGGCTATGAACACGAGCATCACCAGCAACTGCACATAAGGGTAATAGCTGAGGCGTTTGAGCAGTGTCGAGTCCTCGTAGTAGAGATGCTGGTTGAATCCGCGGGCTATCGTGATGTGTATCACGTTTGTGGTGGTGGACAGGGCGGCGAGTTTGTCTTTGAGGAAGCGCTCGTTGGCCTGCGACAGCATTGGCAGGGCGAGCGAGTCCACCGGCTCGGGCAGGCGGAAATTGCGGTGCTGGAGTATGTTGCCGTCGTCGTCGGTGAGCAGCACGGGTATGGTGGTGTTGCTCTCGATTATCGACAGCAGGAAGTCGATGTCGGCGGCCAGGGCGCGGCCTATGTCGGCATCGTTGGTCTCAAGGGCGGAGATTGATATAATCTCGCGGGTGGCGTCGGCCCATATCTGCATTCTCTGGCGTTCCTGCGCCGCAAGGTCGTCGATAAGATTGTTCGATACATATAGGAACACGGCCACGACGCAGGCGGCGGCCACCAGAAAAGCCACCTTGCCCCATCGGCGTATGTCGTAGATATTAGCCATTTTGTTTGTGTGCGCAAAGATACTAAATATTTTAACGTGTGGCAAGCGTAAAAATTGTACATGCCCGCCGGATTGCGGCGGGCATGTTTCGGTAAAGGTATATGAGGGAGGTGTGTGTCAGAGAATATGTTTGGAGGCACGGCCGTCGGCTACTATGATGTAGATGCCGGGGGCTACGTCGAGGTCGGCGCCGGGGGCGTCGCGCAGGATGCATGCGCCTGCGGCGGTGAAGATGCTCACGGAGCGTGCTCCGGCAACGCTGATATGGCCCGCGGCTGCGGTGATTACGGCTGTGGGGGCGACGTCGGCCGAAATTTCTTCATTCGACGACACGACAAGGCGGGGGGCGGTGATGAGGTCGAACATCTGCCGGCCAAGATGCACGCTCACGTCGTAGACATAAGGCTCGGAGGCAAATGTCCTCACCACATAGTCGTCCTTGCCAGCCTGCGGCTGCTCGTCGGTGGTGGTGACAGACGACTCGGGATATGCCCCTGCGTCATCGCCGCCTTCGCCTTGGCTATCGGCGGCCGACACGCGGCTTGCACGGCGCGAATCGGAGCGGGTGTCGACATAGCAGTCCTCGTAGGGAGCCTGCTCCTTATTGTCCCAGCGGCGCACATACAGGACGGGCGCATAGGCTGTGGCGGCTGTATTCACTATTGAGAGGGGCTTGTCGTGCGACTCGAAACTTCCGCGTCCGTCGTTGCCGTCCTCGTTGTAGACAAGTTTGGTAAACACCGAGCCGTAGAGGGTCTCGTCGGCAGATGGCTCGTAGGTGGGATCGATGCTTCCGGCGTGATAGCTGTTGGAGTAGCGTATTGTCTCGGCAAGGGTGCTTCCCAGGCGGTTGGAGAAGAAGTAGGATGAATGGCGGGCGCCGGAACGCACGGGGAATTTGACGCCATCGGCTGTGTACCGGCCGAGTTCCTCGGGGTCGGCTTTGAGTTTCACCCAGTGGGCGCCGGATTCGGCGCCGTCGTATTCGTCGAGGCGCGAGCAGTCCCATTCGGCAGGCTCAACGTCGGTGAACACGATATACAGTTCGCCGTAAGGATTTTCTTCGTCGTCGGGGTCGGCGCCTGTATGGCCTGATACGAGCCACAGCACATTGTTGGCGGGGTCGAACACGATGGTCACATCCTTATACACGGGCGACTGTGTCCAGTCGTACTGGAACATCGAGCCTTGGATAATGGAATATGCGTCGGGGGCCATGGCTATCATGAAGCGGTCTTTGTACGATGTGTTGTCGATGCTCGGTATGGGGGTGTCGGCGGCGGTGCCGGCGGTGAGTTCCTTTTTCGCATCGGAGATGTAGCGGTTCTGCCCGTCGGAGAGATAGTAGGGATGGTTGATTTCGTGGATTACATTGTTGAGGTTGAAAGGATAGAACGAAGTCTGCTGCAATCCGGCCTCGTCGTAGTTGTATATGAACCAGTCGCCCCACAGGTATTCGAGATAGCAAGTATAGTAGCCTGTGGTGGGATGATATACGAAACGGTATTTTTCGTTTTGCTTCGCCCAGTCGAGAGTGCCGTCGAACTGCACTCCGGCACAGCTGCCTTCGAAATAGTAGGCGCGACCTTCGTAGTCGACGCCGAAGCGGTGCGACATCGAGGCAATGTCCATGTCCACCTCTGCATTTTCAACAGGTCGGCTGCCGTTGTAATGGAATTTCTTGAAGCGGTAGTTTCCGTCCTGATAGTCGGTGCCGACATTAAGGTGATTGAACATGTTGATGCGGCGTCCGGCCAGCGCGGGATTGGCGTCCTGGCCGTTGTTGTCGGATGATGTATGGGCGGCATACCATACGAGGCCGTCGGCAGGGTCGCCGTCGGCAAGTGTCCAGCCGGGGTTGATGGCTGCTCCGCGGCGGTTGACGAAATAGTATTCCGCGCCTGCGGGGATGCTCACGCCTTCGAACACATAGTGCCCGGGGTTGTCGCTGTCGGCGGCTGCCTCATATTCGGCCTCGCCGTCGGGTCCGTCGACATAGAGCCATACTTTTTCGGGCATTGCCACAGCCTGATACGACATATAATAATTTCCATCCTCGCGCAACCGGATGCGGAACCGGTACCAGCACATGTCGGCTCCGTCGGCAAAGTCCTCGTCGCGGGCCTCGAAGCGCGAAACTTTGTCGCCGGTGGCCTCGGTGTCGTAGCCCACGCTGTTGCTGTGGCCGAGATTGTAGAACTCGAAAGGCTCGACAGTGCTGTTGCCGGAAGCGTCGGTGGCTGCGAATCCGAACTCGACATATCCGCCGCGGGGCACGCACACCGACATAAGGTTGCGCCGGTTGTTATTCTTGTACTGCATGTCGGTGTAGCCGCCCATGAGGGCGCCCGAGGAGTCGAAGGCTCCGATTTTAATTCCACGGTCTTTGAGCACCTTGCGGCTCACGGTGAGCTGCTTCACTGTGGTGGTGTAGAACATGACGAAGGAGAATTCGCCGTCGCGCACCACAGAATACGTCGTGGTCTTGCAGTCGTTGGAATACTGGTCGTAGAGCGTGGAGATGTCGCCGTCGGTGAGGGTGACGGTGGACGCGCCCTCTGCGGGGGTGTTCTTGCAGCCGTAGCGCACCATGTCCTTGCCGTCGATGCCTGTAATCTCGCCGGAGGGGCCGTAGATGGCGCGTCCGCGGCATATTTCAAATTCCTGTCCGGCTTTGAGGCGAAGGTCGTGGATGCCATGGGCGCCCGAGGGCTGGAGGTACATCTTGCGGTAGCCGTCGATATAGCCTTGCGATGTGTCGCCCTTGAAGTGAAGAATCACGTCGGCCATGTGGCCGAAATCGTCGGCGGGCGCGGCGAGACTTCCGATTATGTTCATGCGGTTGGTCTCGTTCACGGCCACACGGTAGCCTTTCACGTCGATATTGCTTCCGTTGGCCGATATTATGAGCATGCGGTAGCCGTTGTCGCTGTACGACACTTTCTTGCGCAGCGAGTGGTCGTCGGACGGCAAGAATGTGAATGTGGTCATGTCGCCTTCCTGCGATGCGAAGGGGGTGTCGACATCGGCGGCGGCAGGGCGGTAGGCCACGCCGTTGTTCATTATATAGAACGCCTGGCTGTAATCCATGCCTATGGCTATGGCATATGAGCCGTCGGCAAGGCGGTAGGAAACCTTGTAGTCGTTGGTGAAAGAGTCGCCTCCCTGGTATCCGAACGAGTAGTTGCCCCACTGGTCGGGAGCATAGTGCTTGTCGTAGACGCAGACATAGAGGCCGTCGCCTATCACCACGGGAGGATTTGTGCATGCGTAGGCAGCCGTGGCTGTGCCATCGTCGCCCACCGACACTGCGAGCCGGTAGATGCCTCCGGTGAGGCAGCGCGACGAGGCCGGGGCTGTGGCAAGCGCGACAGTGCGCTCGGTGGCGTCGTCGGCCTCGATGTTGGCCGGGAACCAGTACTGCCGGCTCTCGCCGGATTCATCGTTGACATATGTGAGGGCGGGCAGCGTGCTTCCGGCCTCGAGCGACACATTGGCGCGCCAGAGCGAGGATTCCTTGTCGAAGGTGAGCGCGATATCGTCGCCAAATGTCATCGAGTCGGCCGAGGAGCCGTCGGCAATGCCCAGCGTGAGTTCCGTGCCGCCGGGGGCGAGGGTCACTGTGAATCGCGCTTGCTCATAAGGGAATGAGCCGGACTCGAATTCGACACCGTCGGCCATCGTTGTGGAATATGCAATTTTGCTTATGGCCTCTTTCCATGTATCGTCGGTATAGTTCTGCCATTTTCCCATATATGCCGAGCCGTAGACAACATCGTCGACCCTGACGCGCACAGAGAATTTGCCGTGACTGTCAAGTCCCGAAATGATGCCGGAATATATTCCGCCTCCCTTGCTGTCGAGAACACCCAACTGTTGGGAATAAGCATCGCAGATTGTCACAACGCGATTTTCCGAGACACCCCCTTCGGGGATTGCCTCATCTGCTGCTCCTGAAGCAAATGATGGAACAGCAATGCTTACAGCGCATATCAACGCCATAAACAGCCTTAAAACTGTCTTCATTAGTTTTCTTCTAAGATTCTTTCCTTTTGGTTATGAATAGGGTAAAAATAGGCAACTCTCACGTCCGGTTGCCGGTCATCGTTCTTAATTCGGACAAATTTACATCTATTATGTATTAAAATCCAAATTTTTAACATATTTTAATATTTAAAAATATATTTTTACGCAATATCTGTATCTTCAAAATCTTTTCATGGAAATGAACACGCCGATAGCGAAATTTGTCGTACCTTAGCGAATCATTTCAGGCTCTTACTTTCATGACCGACACTAAAAAAAGACGACATATACTTGCAACAACGGCAAAGATTGCCTGCTGGACGCTGATGGCCATTGTGCTGTTTGCGGCCGGCATGCTCATGGCCACGCTGAAAATCCTCTCGCCCGAGCGGCTCACTCCGCTTGCCGTGCGCATAGCCAACTCCACGCTCAACGCCGATGTGTCGGTGGCGCGTGCCGAACTGAGCCTGCGAGGCTCGGCCCCGTTCCTGAATCTGGAAGTGGACTCCCTGGTGGTGATCTCACGCGACATAGCCTCACTCCCTGCCGCCGCGCGCGACACGCTCCCCGCATGGTCGGACACGCTGATATGCGCCGACAAGATCTCGGGAGGCATAAACCTGCCCTTGCTCGCCCGTGGCGAGATAAGGCTCAACGACGTGACGCTGACGCGCCCGGGGGTAAATGTGCTTGTCGTCGACGAGCATCTCAACAATTTCACGCTCACCGAGCCGTCGGCCGACACCGACACCTCGGCCATGTTTGTGCCCCGCATCAGCATCAACCGATTCCGGTTTGTCGACCCCAGGCCGTTCCGCTTCGACGACATGGCCCGCTATATGCACATCTACGCCCAACTATCCCGCGCCTCCATAACAGAAACCGACATCGACAAGACGCCTTTCTATAAAATCGACTTCCGGAGCAATATCGAGTCGCCACTTTTCCGGTTCTTCGGCCTCGAGGACATACCTGTGGCATTCGACGGCGATTTGCGTTGGCAGAGTTCGCGCCCGATGGAGTTCTCGCTCGACAATTTCAATTTCACGGTGAGCGTATTCTCCGGCCGGCTCGACACATCGTTCGACTTCTCGTCGAGCATGATAGTGCCCCGCTTCGACATCGTAATCGACCCGGTGAAGGTGTCAGACCTTCTTCGCCTGATTCCGGAGGACATGGCACGCGAATATTCCATCCCGCGCGACATCGACACCGACGCCACCCTCTCGGTGGAGTCGCACCTCACACGGCCCTACGACATGGGCGACGATGCCCTGCCGTATGCCTCGTTCCGCTTCCGTATTCCCGAAAGCAGCCTGCGCTGGCGCCGGCTCGACCTCAGGCAGATGGAACTTGACGCCGGACTTACATTCGACGGACGCGATTTCGACGCCATGACTGCCGATATATCACGGCTGCACATCTCCGGCCCCGCCACCACCCTCGAAATAAAAGGCTCGGTGGCGACGATGATTTCCGACCCGGCTTTCGACGGCTCGGTCAACGGGCACATAACGCTCGACCGCCTTCCTCCGATTATCACGCGCTATCTCGGCGGCCTTCTCAAAGGACGGCTCACGGCTGCTACCGACATCGACGCGCGCCTGTCGATGTTCTCGCGCCAAAATTTCCACCGCCTGCGCCTTAAAGGCGATATCGACCTCGACAATATCTACTATCTGTCGGCCGACACCTCGCTTATGGTCGACCTTCACCACGCATGCCTGCGCTTCGGAACCAACGAAAAAACGACAGACCGCGCGGGGCAGCGCGTCGACAGCCTGCTCACCGCCGTGGTGGAGGTGGACACGGCCTCGATTCTCCAGTCGCAGAACTCGATGCACCTGAGCAATTTCCGCCTCGGCGTCGGGGCACAGAACCGCCGCGCATCGTCCGACACCACCGCCATAATTCCGATGGGCGGCCATATGAGCCTGGGCATGTTCTCGCTCTTCACCCTGTCGGATTCGGCAGGAGTGCGCATAAAGAATGTCGACGGCTCTGTGGCCATGCACCGCTTCAACAACGACGCGCACCTGCCACTTTTCACCGGCAGCCTCAACATTGGACGCATATCGGCAGGAAACAACACCACGCGCATGATGATTTCCGACGGACACCTCAACCTGAAAATGAGCAAACTGCCCGAAACCCCGCGCCAGTCCGCACGCCGCAAGGCCGTGAAGCATATTGCCGACTCCATCGCCCCGATCTACCCCGACATACCCATCGACTCCATCTACCGCGTGGCCCTGGAAATACACCGGGAGAAAAGCCGGGGCAAACTGCCGCGCGTGCACAAGGAAATGACCGATTCCGACATGGAGATAATCCAATGGGGAGCCTCGTCGCTGGTGCGACGCCTGCTGCTGCGATGGGACGTGCAAGGAAGCCTCACAGCCAACCGCGCCGGGCTGTTCACCGCCTCGTTCCCCGTGCGCAACCGCATGCAGAATATCAACATCACCTTCAACAACGACTCTCTCCTGCTCGACAACGTGCGCTACAAGGCCGGACATTCCGACTTCCTCTTCTCCGGCAACATCTCGAACATGAAGCGCGCCTTTACCTCGCGCATGGGGCGCACGCCGATAAAACTGCACCTCGACGTGCTGTCCGACACTGTCGACGTTAACGAACTGGCCGCGGCGTTCTTCTCCGGCGCGGCGGCGTCAAACGCTGTGAATCTTGATGCCGGCACCGACATAAGCGACGAAGAACTCGAACGCCGCATCTCCGAAAGCCGCGTGCAGTATGCCGACTCTGTGGCCCCGCTGCTTGTGCCGGTAAACATCGACGCCGAGTTAAAGGTAAAGGCCCGGAACGTGCTTTATTCCGACCTCAACCTCCACAATCTCACAGGCGAGGTACTTGCCTACGACGGCGCCCTGAACCTCAACAGCCTCAACGCCACATCGGCCGTGGGCTCCGTCAACCTGTCGGCCCTTTACTCCGCACCGTCGCCCCGCAACATGAATTTCGGATTCGGCATGCAACTCAACGACTTCAACCTCGCCCATTTCCTGCGCCTGGTGCCCGCTGTCGACTCCATAATGCCGCTGCTGCGCGACTTCGGCGGAATCATATCGGCCAACATTGCCGCCACCTCCGCCGTCGACCCGAATATGAACCTCGACCTGCCGTCGCTCAAAGCCGCGATAAAAATCGAGGGCGACTCTCTGGTGGTGGTCGACCCCGAAACATTCAAGACCATGGCCAAATGGCTCATGTTCAAGAACAAGAACCGCAACATGATAAACCATGTATCGGCAGAGATGATTGTCGAGAACAATGAGATGCAACTCTTCCCGTTTATGTTCGACTTCGACCGCTACCGCCTCGGAGTGCAAGGCTACAACGACCTGGCCATGAATTTCGACTACCATGTGGCGGTGCTGAAATCGCCCATCCCGTTCAAGTTCGGAATAAACATAAAAGGCAATCCCGACGACTTCAAGATACGCCTGGGGCGTGCCCGCTTCAACGAAAAGACTGCCGGACAGCGCGTGGCAATAGTCGACACCACACGCGTCAACCTCCTGCGCCAGTTCCGCGAGGTATTCCGCCGCGGCGTGCGCAACTCACGATTCGCGCGCCTCGACATAGACTCGCGCCCCACCGCCGCCGACATCAACCTCGACACCGACACAATCTCACGAGCCGACTCGCTCTACTTCATCAAGGAAGGCCTCATCCCGCCGGTAGAAAAGTAAGGTAGTTGGGAAGTTGGGAAGTTGGGGTGTAGGAACACAAGCCTCCGGCTTGTGATGATAGGCTTGTGATAATAGAATTGAGAAAAAAGACTTTACAATAATGACAGCCATAGACCAATATCTCGCCGCAACCGGCTTCAACGAATTCCGCCCCAAGGCCGCCCTTATCGACATGGACGGCACCCTCTACGACTCGATGCCGCGCCACGCCGACGCATGGATGGAAATGTGCCGCCGGGCCGGGCTCGACGCCGAGCACGACGAGTTTTTCCTCCACGAAGGCCGTACCGGAGCCGCCACAATCGACATCCTGATGCGCCGCACATTCGGACGCCCGGCCACCGACAAGGAAAAGAAAGAACTGTATGCCATAAAATCGGCGGCATTTGCCGCCATGCCCCCCGTCGACCCAATGCCCGGGGCCGCGCGTATGCTCCGCACCCTTGCCGACGCCGGCATCACACGCGTGCTCGTCACAGGCTCAGGACAGGCCACTTTGCTCGACCGCCTTGACAGCGACTTCCCCGGCGCGTTCTCCCCTGCCCTGCGCATCACATCGGCCGACGTAAGCCGCGGCAAGCCCGACCCCGAGCCTTATCTCCGCGCCATGTCGATGGCCGGCGTGGAGCCCTGGCAATCGATAGTGATAGAAAATGCCCCGCTGGGCGTGCAATCCGGCGTGGCGGCAAAAGCCTTCACCGTGGCCGTAACCACAGGCCCCATCCCCCGCGAGGCTTTCGTGGAAGCCGGCGCATCGCTCATAATGCCGTCGATGCCCGATTTTGCCGACGCCCTTCCCCTTCTTCTTTAAATTATTTTAATGCACAATGCACAATGCACGATGCACAATTGGCTTTCAGCGCGTAGCCTGATTGTGCATCGTGCATTGTGCATCGTGCATTGCCTCAATTGTGCATCGTGCATCGTGCATTGTGAATTGATTAAGAGTAGGAGTGCAGTCCGGACATGAAGAAATTCACGCCGAAATAAGTCACAAGCACGCTCACAAACGCACACAGCAGATAGGCTGAAAGCACGCGGCGGCTCCGGAACGCGCCAAGTTTCATCCAGTGCAGGGGCACGCTGTAAACAAGCATCGTTATCAGCGCCCAGGTTTCTTTCGGGTCCCAGCCCCAGTAGCGGCCCCACGACTGATTGGCCCATATCGCGCCGATGAATATTCCCGCCGCAAGGAGCAGGACGGCCGGATACACAAGCATAAGGGCCGTGCAGGCAAATGTGCCATTGCTGCGCGACGGCCTTATCAACTCCGCGGCCGACAGCACCGTGGCCATCGACAGCAGGGCATACGCGGCCATAATCACAAGCACATGCACACTTAGCAGCGGCGAGGCAAGCACCGGCACCAACGGAGAAATCACCCCGGCATTGCCGCTCATAGCTGCCACAAAAAGCGTGAGCGACGCCACCACGGCCGACGCGCCCGCAAGTTCGGCGCGGCGCATCACCGACAAGCCGAAGCCAAGCGACAGCCACGCCATGAGCTGCATCGACTCGGGTCCGTTTGACAGGGGCCAATGCCCTGCGATAATCCATCGCAACACAATAAGGGCGGAGAGCCACACAAAGACGACGGCCATCACGGCCGACACCACGCGACGCCCGGCCCCGACGCGCGACAAAGGCAACAGGAACATGCAAAGCCCGGCGGCGAGAAGCAATATGGCCGGCGGCAGCATGCGCGAAATGGAATTATAGATTATCTCGCTGCGGAATCTGATTTCTGAAAGCGGAGCGTGGGCCTCGGCTGCCGTGTCTGTCTGATAACGGCGGATTTTCAAAAGGCCCGACCGCGCCTTGTCGTAATTGCCCACATATATGTCGCCAATCACTTCTCCCATCGATGTCGACACCATCTGCCACTGGCCAAGAGGCATCTGCGAGGGACGGTAGTCGGTCCACGACAGCCATTCCATCCTGCCGTTGGCCGACATATAGGGGTATATGCGCATGAGCGAGCCTGTGGCAAGCGAGGACAGCAGCTGCACCCTGCGGTCCACGGCCATAATCTCGGCATCGAGGCCATCGCTGATATATGGAGCAAGTTTATAGCCATTGGCATCGAAAAAATCGGCAAGCGCGGCATATTTGCCGTCTACGCCGATAATATCGCCGACGCGGCCGCTTTTCAGCAAAATCATGGGTTCATTTTTCCAGCGGTCGTATGATGTGATCCATCCCAGCACCACCTGCTCAGCCGACAGGCCGCCATAAGTCTCGGAGCCATGCACATCTGTCATTATTGCCCGGGCCATAGTCTGCACCGGGGC